>CAZCXQ010000127.1:0-5982 GCA_964502655.1 uncultured Sphingorhabdus sp. | reverse complement strand
TTCTTTGGCCTCTTCCTCGGTCAGGCCAACGCTGGCGATTTCAGGGTAGGTGTAAACCACGCCCGGGATGACGTCATGGTTGACGATGCCCGTTAGGCCCGCAACAAATTCAGCCGCGGCAATGCCTTCGTCTTCCGCCTTATGCGCCAGCATTGGGCCGGGGCAAACGTCGCCAATTGCGTAGATGCCGGGAACATTGGTTTGGAAATCATGGCCGATTTCAATCTGCCCGCGCGCATTGACCGTGAGACCCGCTTTCTCCAGTGCGAGCCCATCGGTGTTGGGACGGCGGCCAATCGCCACAAGTACGCAATCGGCTTCAATCGTCTCGCTGGCACCGCCTGCGGATGGTTCAACCGTCAGCGTGGCCATGCCGCCCTTTACCGTTGCGCCGGTAACCTTCGTGCCCATGCGCAGGTTGAAGCCCTGTTTCTTGAAGATCTTGGCGGCTTCCTTGCGGACTTCGCCGTCCATGCCGGGCAGGATCTGGTCAAGATATTCGACCACCGTCACTTGCGCGCCAAGACGCAACCATACGCTGCCAAGCTCAAGCCCGATAACACCGCCGCCGATGACGACCATGTGCTTTGGCACCTTTGGCAAAGCCAACGCGCCGGTGGAATCGACGATAACCTTTTGGTCTATTTCTACACCGGGCAATGGCGTTACCGATGATCCTGTCGCGACCATGATGTTTTTGGCGGTGTAATTTTTGCCGGCCACATCAATGCTGTTGGCTGACGTGAACGCGGCGCGGCCCTTGAGCCAATCAACCTTATTCTTTTTAAACAGAAACTCGATGCCGCCGGTCAATTCGGACACGGCCTTTGCCTTTTCTGCGTGCATTTGGTCGAGGTTGAGCGAGACGCCCTTAAAATCGATACCGAATTTCGCCAGCGAACCCGATTGCGCCTCATGGTACATTTCGGATGCATGCAGCAAAGCTTTTGACGGAATGCAGCCGACGTTGAGGCATGTGCCACCCAATGTCTCGCGGCTTTCGACGCAGGCTGTTTTCAGGCCGAGTTGTGCGGCACGGATGGCGGCAACATAACCGCCTGGACCTGCACCGATAACGATCAGGTCATAATCATGTTCTGCCATTGCTCAGCTCCTTAAAGGTCGATCAACAACCGGGTCGGGTCTTCAATCGCCTCTTTGACGATTTTCAGGAAAGTCACTGCCTCACGGCCGTCAATGAGCCGGTGGTCATAGCTTAGCGCCAAATACATCATTGGGCGAACGACAACCTGTCCGTCGCGGACGACAGGGCGGTCTTCGATACGGTGAAGACCAAGCACAGCGGACTGTGGCGGGTTGATGATAGGGGTCGACATCAGGCTGCCGAACACGCCGCCGTTGGAAATGGTGAAGGTTCCGCCCGACATATCTTCCATGGTGAGCGCACCGGCCTTGGCCTTTGCACCAAAATCACCAATGGCCTTTTCAATCTGGGCAAAGCTCATGGCGTCGGCGTTGCGCACGACGGGCACGACGAGGCCATTTGGCGCGCTAACCGCGACCGAGACGTCGAGATAATTGTGATAGACGATTTCGTCGCCATCGATCTGCGCATTTACAGCAGGAACGTCACGCGCTGCCAAAGCAACAGCCTTGGTAAAGAAGCCCATGAAGCCGAGGCGCACGCCGTGCTTCTTTTCAAACAGGTCTTTGTAGGTCGCGCGCGCTTCAATCACGGCGGACATGTCGACATCGTTAAAGGTCGTCAGCAGCGCCGCTGTGTCTTGTGCAGACTTCAAACGCTTTGCAATTGTCTGGCGCAGGCGCGTCATCTTCACGCGCTCTTCCTGACGCGTACCTGCCGGGGCAGACGCAGCTGGCGTCGCCGTTGATGCCGAAGTGGCTGCAGGCGCAGGCGCACCCTTTGCAGCCGCAATAACATCTTCCTTGGTCAGGCGGCCGTCTTTGCCGGTGCCTTTGATCTTGCTTGGGTCAATGCCGAGCTCAAGCACCAGACGGCGGACCGCAGGCGACAAGGGCAGATCGCTATTTTCCGAAGCAGCAGCCGGTGCAGGCGCAGCGGTGCTCGTCACGGCCGGGGCCACAGCGGCCGCGGCAGCAGCAGGTGCTGCTGCGGCTCCGGTGCCAGCATCGATCGAACCGATGACCGCGCCGACATTAACCGTCGCGCCTTCCTCAACGGCATAGGCACCCATGATGCCGGCAACAGGCGACGGTACTTCGACCGCGACCTTGTCGGTTTCAAGGCTGGCTATCGGTTCATCGACCGCAACCGGCTCACCCGGTTTTTTCAGCCATTGGCCAAGGGTCGCTTCAGTGATGGATTCGCCCAATACGGGGACTTTAACTTCAGTGCTCATAATTCAATCCTCAGGAGGATGGAGGGGTAACCGGCTTGGTTCCCCCGGTACGTTGGCGGCGGATTTCTTCGCGGACATTGTGGCCCAATGCGTCTGCAACCAACGCGGCCTGTTCGGCTTGGTGGCGCTTGGCAAGACCCGTGGCTGTCGCGGCTGCGGCTTTGCGTCCGGCATAACGTGCGCGTGCTGGGCCGACATTGGCTTCTGCGAGGCATTCTTCCAGATAGGGGTCGACGAAGCTCCAGCTGCCCGCATTGCGCGGCTCTTCCTGGGCCCAAACGACCTCTTCCAAATTGGTCATACGCTTCAACCGGACAATCAATGGTTCGGCGGGGAAGGGATACAACTGCTCAATGCGGACAATGGCGGTGTTCTTATCACCCGATGCATCGCGCGCTTCCATCAGGTCATAGGCAACCTTGCCCGAACATAGGACCAGTCGTTTGACATCCTTGTCCGCAGGCGCGTTGATGTCCGACAGGATCCGCATGAAATGGCTTTCGCCTTGGAAATCCTCTGCCTTGGAAACCGCAAGCTTATGTCGCAACAATGATTTTGGCGTCATGACGATAAGCGGTTTGCGGAATGGCCGTGCCATTTGACGGCGCAGCAAATGGAAATAATTTGCAGGCGTCGTGCAGTTTGCGACCTGAATATTATCTTCCGCGCATAATTGCAGGAAGCGCTCAAGCCGCGCGGAGCTGTGTTCCGGACCTTGTCCTTCATAGCCATGCGGCAACAGCATCACGAGGCCATTGGCGCGCAACCATTTTGCTTCACCGGAGGCAATAAACTGGTCGATCATGGTTTGCGCACCATTCACGAAGTCGCCAAATTGCGCTTCCCAAAGTACCAGTGTCTTTGGTTCGGCACCCGCATAGCCATATTCAAAACCCAGCACGCCGAATTCCGACAAGGGACTGTCGAGAATTTCAAAACGGCCATGTGGCAATGTTGCCAGCGGAATGTATTTTTCCTCAGTCGTCTGGTCGACCCAGACGCCGTGGCGTTGGCTGAACGTACCGCGACCCGAATCTTGGCCTGATAAGCGCACGCCATAGCCTTCGGTAAGCAAAGACCCGAAAGCGAGCGCTTCGCCTGTTGCCCAGTCAAAGTTCGCGCCTGTGCTGAACATGGCTTTTTTGGCATCAAGCACACGATTGAGTGTGGGGTGAATATTGTGGCCTTCGGGCACAGTGGTCAGCGTGCGGCCCAGGCTATCGAACAGTTTTTTGGACACGCTGGTTTGCACATTCCGGCGCGCAGTTTCTGGATCGGCTGGCTTGGACAGGCCAGACCAGCGTCCACCGAACCAGTCAGCGGCATTGGCTTTATAATCGGCGGCGCTGGCAAATTCCTGCTCCAGCGTCTGCACATAGCGCATGGCGTGCTCGTCCGCCCAATTCGCATCGATAACACCCTCAGCCTCAAGCCGCTTGGCGTATAAGCTGCTGACGGCGGGGTGGCCCTTGATGACTTTGTACATCAATGGCTGCGTGAAACCGGGTTCGTCGCCTTCATTATGGCCAAAGCGGCGATAGCACCACATGTCGATGACGATGTCGCGGTGGAATGTCTGGCGGAATTCAATCGCAATTTTACAGGCGAAGGTCACTGCTTCGGGATCATCACCATTGACGTGGAATATTGGCGCCTGAACGCCCTTAGCTACGTCGGATGGATAAGGCGAAGACCGCGCATATTGCGGGCTGGTTGTGAAACCGACCTGGTTGTTCACGATAAAGTGCAGGCAGCCGCCAGTATTATACCCACGAATGCCGGAAAAGCCGAGGCACTCCCAAACGATGCCCTGACCAGCAAAGGCCGCGTCACCATGCAACAGCACGGGCAGCACTTGTTCATGCTTGCCAAGGTCATCGCGTGCGGTTTGGTTCGCGCGAACCTTACCGAGCACTACTGGGTTCACCGCTTCAAGGTGGGAAGGATTTGGCACAAGGCTCATATGCACCTTGATGCCGTCAAATTCGCGGTCGGTGCTGGTGCCGAGGTGATATTTCACATCGCCCGAACCGCCAACATCATCCGGGTTCGCGCTTCCGCCCGAAAATTCGTGGAAGATGATGCGGTATGGCTTTGCCATCACATTGGCCAAAACGTTGAGGCGACCACGATGGGGCATGCCATAAACGATTTCGCGCACGCCCAACTGGCCGCCATATTTGATGACGGCTTCGAGTGCAGGAATCATCGATTCGCCGCCATCAAGGCCGAACCGCTTCGTGCCTACATATTTGCGGCCAAGGAACTTTTCGTACTGCTCCGCCTCGATGACTTTACCGAGAATGGCTTTTTTGCCTTCGGGCGTAAATTGGATGGCTGCATCTTTGCCCTCCATCCGCTCTTGCAGGAACCGGCGCTCTTCGACGTCGGAAATGTGCATATATTCGAGGCCAACTGGCCCGCAATAATTGGCGCGCAGCGTATCGACGAGTTCACGAACCGTGGTCCATTCGAGACCGAGCGTGCCGCCAACATAAACTCGCTTGTCGAGGTCTGCGCCAGAAAAGCCATGATATTCGGGGGTAAGGTCGGCGGGAATATCCTGCTTGGAAAGCCCAAGCGGATCCAGATTTGCCGCCAGATGTCCGCGCACACGATAGGTGCGGACCAACATCATTGCACGAATAGAATCGCTCGCTGCGGCAACGGCGTCGGCTTCTGCCATGGGCTTGCCAGCAGCCTTCGCCGCGGCCTTAACCTCGACCGCCATCTGCGTCGGATCAAGCGAAGCCGTCAGGTCATCGGTGATGGACAAAGGCCAATTCGAACGTGCCCAGCTTGGACCTTGCTCAGTTTCAATATCTTGGTTTTCTAAGCCCATAAAATACCTCGTGTGCCCAAGCGAACGCCGGGGTCCAACATCAAACTAATGTCTCGTACAGATCCGCCCAGTGGGGATTCATCTGTTCGATCTCACGCAACTTCCAAAGCCGCTTCCAACTTTTCATCTGCACTTCGCGCCGCCGCGCATCATGCAGATTTTCGAACCGCTGATACCAAACGAGAATTTTGCACCCATATTGTTTGGTAAAGCCGTCAATCAAACCGTTGCGATGCTGAAAGCACCGCTGCTGCAAGTTACTTGTCACTCCAAGATAGATCGTGCCGTTTCGTTTGTTGGCCATGATGTAAACATAACCCGGCTGATCCATCTTTTAGTTGACCGATGTGTTCCCCAGCGAAGGCTGGGGTCCAGAACCAAGACAATCGACGTTCCATTCAGGGCTGGACCCCGGCCTGCGCCGGGGAACACAAATGTGTGTGTTCCAGCGGACGCTGGATTCCAACGCGTTTATGAAACGCCCAAACCTCAACCCTTCAGCACTTCGACCAATGTCTTGCCGAGCAATGATGGTGACGGCGATACGCGGATGCCGGCTGCTTCCATTGCTGCGATCTTGCTTTCTGCGTCGCCCTTGCCGCCCGATACGATAGCGCCAGCATGGCCCATGCGGCGTCCGGGAGGTGCGGTGCGTCCGGCGATGAAGCCAGCCATTGGCTTTTTGCGGCCCTTCTTGGCTTCGTCGAACACGAACTGTGCAGCTTCTTCTTCTGCGCTGCCGCCGATTTCACCGCTCATGATGATCGACTTGGTCGCATCATCGGCAAGCAACAGCTC
>CAZCXQ010000126.1:0-6080 GCA_964502655.1 uncultured Sphingorhabdus sp. | reverse complement strand
GCCGTTTCAGGAAGGCGAATCGCACTGGACCAACGCCGGGGCGGAGCTTCCTTATTGGGCGCAGCCAGACGCGCAGCGGAAGCTGGAAGCGCCAACGGACGAGGTGCCAAAACGCAAGCGCAAGTCGAATGGGAAACGCAAGGCGAAGGCGACGGAGGGCTGACTTCTTTCCTCCCCCATCGTCATGCTGCCCCACGTCTTTACTCCCCCACGTCGCCTCTCCCCACTTCGTCATGCTGAACTTGTTTCAGCATCTTACTTTTCAACGTCGACAATTAAGACCCTGAAACAAGTTCAGGGGGACGGGGAAGGGGGAGCACGGCGACGGAGGTGGAACGAACCCCCAACCAAACCCCAACTACCCCACCAGCATCCAGCCCCCCACCAGCGCGACGGCAAAGGCCTGCAACATCGCGGTCTGGTGCAGGTGGCTGGAAAAGGGTTGCTTGCGCGTTTTATGCCGGAACAGCGCACGGCCGGCATATGCGCCGATGCTACCCCCCAAAAACGCCCAAGCCAACAACGCCCCTTCGGACACCCGCCACGACCCCGCCTCCGCACGGATCTTGTCAAAACCGAACAGCATGAACGTCCACAGATTGACCAGCGCAAACAGGCCAAGGGCATTGGGGAGGGTGAGGAGGTTCATGAGTGATTTTTTGGGGGGTTAGTCGAGAAGCTTTGCGGCTTGATTAGGGTATTTTTCGACCAGAAACTTCAGCAACTCCAACTGATCGTCACCCCTTGCTTTTCGAATTTGCGCTTTCAATTTCAATACGCTGGGGCGATCAGGCGTCACATTTGAAGCGCCTTCGTTACAAATGGAACATATGGCACGCAAATTGGATGGATCGTCGGTTCCGCCCATCGATTTGTCGATTGTGTGCCCAAGATGTAGGCGGGTTTTTCGGGATGTGTCGAAGGGATGAGGCTCGCCAGCTCCTGCGCCGCACATCTGACAAGTAAAGCCGTTTCGGTCGAGAACGATTGCCCGCGTCTCTTTGGATATTCCGCGCTCGAAAGCAGGCTCGGGCTTTGCTGTCAGCAACAGATATTGGCCAGGTTTCAGTTCAGACCGATCATTATGGGTTAATATCTGGAAGCCTTCTTCGTTTCGAAGCTCCCTGATGCGGCGCGCCCACTCGCTGATTCCACCTGAAGCAATCCGCAATTCATCACTATCGAGGACCTTGCCGATGTTGGAAAGGAAATAGTCTCTTAGTTGATCACGAGCGCCCATTAAGCAGCACGCACCAAAAAGTGTTTCTGCACGGACAGAGCGATTCTCAAATTCTGCGCCACGGCTTTGGCAACGGGTGGCGGAAACGCATTGCCGACTTGGCGATAGCTCGTCGTTTTGCCGCCGTGGAACTGCCAATTGTCCGGAAAGCCTTGTAAACGCGCGACCATGCGGACCGTCAGGCGGGGCGTGCCGACAAAATCGGCTCCGGGTGCTTCGTTGAACAGACTTTTGCCCTCGACACCCAAAGTTGCCCAAGCGGCGCGTGCGCGGGTGGGGCCCAAATCGGGACCACCATGTTTCTTGCTGCCGCCGACAATAGTCGGGGCAATATCATTGGCGCTCTTTGCCCATGCCTTTGCGCCGCGCCACCCATTTTCGCCCATCAGATCTACCAATGTCTCACCAACCGTTGGTGGGTTGTGGGGCAGCGCAGTGGGCCAATCGAACGCATCGACATAATCCTTACGCAGCGCGACAATCACGACGCGCGGACGAAGTTGCGGCACGCCGAAATCGGATGCGTTGAGCAAGCGCCAGTCGGTCTTGTAACCCAGCTTCTCCAGCTGGCTTTTTAGGCCATTGCGATAATCCTCGAACACTGCCGACAGAAAACCACGGACATTTTCGATCATGATTGCCTTAGGCCGTATTTCGTCAATCAAGCGGATTGCAGCAGGAAACAGGTTACGTTCATCGCGTTCGCCCAGCTGCTTACCAGCTGCCGAAAACGGAGGGCAGGGCAGGCCACCCGCGAACATATCAATGCCCTCAAATGGCCGCCCGTCAAAACCGTTCATATCGGCGCAGCGCACATCCCAATTGGGGCGATTGAGGCGGAGGGTAGCGGCATAATCCGGCTCGATCTCGACCAACGCCGAATGGCGAAAACCCGCCTGTTCAAGCCCGAGTGCTTGGCCACCAGCGCCAGCGCAAAATTCGATTGAGTTCATGTTCGATATCCTGTGTGGTTACTGGATATGTTCTATTGATGTTCTGGTCAAGCGGGGAGGATGTTTTTCCACATATTTGGGCGCTCGCCTGCGGCGAGCAAGACGCAAAGGCACCAAAAACGCCCAAGCCAGCAACGCCCCTTCGGACACCCGCCAAGTCCCTTGCGCGGCGCGGATCTTGTCAAAACCGAACAGCATGAACGTCCACAAATTGACCAGCGCAAACAGGCCAAGGGCGTTGGGGAGGGTGAGGAGGGTAGGGAAGGTCATGAGGGATGTGTTGGTGGGTTAGTGGGGGGCGGTAGCGGTAATGAGGTTCGCACGGAATACCGTCACTTTGACCCTCCTTATTTACACCACAGCTAAAATTGGACGGTTCTGGGAGCTTGCGGCTAAGTTAGTCCACGGAAATGAGCAAAGAGAAAGTCACGTGACTTACGCTTTTCAAGATTTATTTCAGAGAATGTGAATTTATCCAATTTGTATAAGTCATCCTCTCGAGGTGTTTTTTTAAAAGTTGTTCCGATTATTTGTTTGACTGACCGAACCGCCGCGTCGCTCAGCCCAAGAGTGGTGCCAAAAACCTTTGAAACGTTAGAAGGTTTATCAACCGCCAAAATTTCCATATTTAAAGGGTGAAATGCAAATCCTAAAAAGGCGATTTGGTCTGCTGTCGCAATTGAGTCTTTAATGACTTTGAGATGGCTTTCATAACGCAAGCCTTCTGAAAATGTGCGAATGCTCTCTGCTACAACACTGAGGTTGCATTGCAGTGCACCAAAATCAGCGGTCGCGAGAGATGAACTAGCTGTAAGTTCACCTGCGCTTCCATAAGGGTGTATAATTTTTGCAGTAGCCGCAATTTTGGATGATTCTTGATCATCGAACCCATAATATGCTTTCAAAGCTATGGTTAAAAACACTTCCAAGCATCTGTCATAATTAAATACGATGAACGTAACATTGTCGAAAATGGTTGCAGCATCCTCTTTGACAACGCCTTCTGTTAGCAGCTGAAACATAGGAAGAAGCCATGTATCCGCCAAGCTATAAAGGGGAGATTCTTCTCTGTTTTCTAGTGCTTTATTGAGCTTGCTCTTACGTTCGGCATTCAAAATTGCGTTAGCAATTCCGAGCTTCCCAATGAGTGCGATGTCGGTGTCATTCCTATGGGCATCCAAAAGATTATCGATCGAAATAGCTACTGGCAGAGCATCTCGAATTAACGAACATTTCTGTCGCAATTCTTGTATATTGGAGGCTCCTGGTTTTTGAGCTATCTCGTGCAGGCACTCGGCTATCTTTCTACCGTCCGCTTTCCGGCTTGGGCGGTTGAGAACCGCGGAGTTCAGCAGTTTACTGATTTCTTCCCTTAACTCTGTCCCCAACTGCAAACCCAGCTCGTGACTTGCGCCTGCTCCAACAACGATAACGGTTTTTCTGGTCAGCATGTTTGTTACTCGGTTGTTATGGAAGTTCGCGCCACGCAGATCAGAATGACTACAGCGCGGCGCTATGGATGAATGAGGTATGGGTCATTGATGGAGAATTGCAGGCGGAGGTGTTTGTCTATTGGGGCGTATCGAAGGCTTTTCAGCACGGACAAGCATTTTAAGCAGGCTGGGCTGAAAGATCGAAATCCAAAACAAAGTTTCTCTTATCGTCATCTCCAACTTTGATGCGCCATTTCGAAAAGCCCACTCGGTCTTTTGAGTCACCTACTTCCAATCCTTCAACCAATCTGAAAAGGCGAGTGTGTCCGGGTTGATGAGGTAGTGACCCAACAACGTACAGTTTGTCAGTGTCTCTTACGAGTGCGCCGTATCGGAATCTGCCAGATGGGAAATCAAAAGCTGAAGTAAGGTCGATTTCAATCTGCAGGTTCGAAATATACAAACCTGTATAATTATAATCATCTTCGCACTTCAAAGCTTCGTACCGAGCGCTCTGACCGTAATCGATGGCCCAAAGCTCATTTTCCAAATAGCCAATTATAAAAGACGACGTTAAGTATGCTTTGAACGGCAGCATTAGACCGACGTCCGGGACAGCGGATAACTCGAGTGGTCTAAACGCCTGCGGAGCCAGCCAAGCTGCCATTTACTTTTTCCGCTCGAGCTGAGTACCATTACATTGAGGGCAGATTACTGGCGACGTTTGTCGTCCCTCCCTGCGATACTGCGCTGCTTCCTGATCGGTTAGCAACTCAATCACAAATTCGTTGTGACAAAGGCGGCATTTGTATCCTGCTAATTCAGTCATAATCTACTCCAACATGCGAAAGCAAATCATCCCAAAGTTTTTGCGCGACGTCCTTTGCCGAGAGCGTCTCACTCTCGTTTCCATACCCAAATAATGAAGCGCTAAAACCTAACTCGTACTCCCCCTCTTTTACGACAAAACCGCCGCTAGATGAGTTGGATTTATTTTCGTCGCCATATAGGAACGATATCGCCGATATTGAGCCACCCATTCGGATGTGTAGGGTTTCATATTTTCGGCGCATCCCGCGATTTATGATCGTACACGAAAAATGGTCATTGTTCAGATCAGACAAGCGCGCTTCTATTTCGTCAACCGACGAAATCTCAGCAACCGAAGACCTAAAAAATTCAAATATTTCCTTGAAAGATTTTTCGACGAAATCTCGCTTGTGGAGCGCATCAAAATCTTTTTTGACTCTATAGCGGTTTGCGGAGGTTATCTCTCTAGCGTCTATTTTTGATAACGCTTCCATTCCTGACGATTTTTGGACCCCGCTTGTCGGTCGACTCACCAACTTTCGCAACTCATTGACTACTGTCAAAAAAGCCACGTTTTCGTTTGTAAATTCAGAAACTGGCTTTCCATCGTCCGGGACTGCTTTAAATTTTCCAAGTTCTGTATTCAGCCAGTCGCATGGCTCGAATATCACGGGAACTATCGTTAGGTCGCCTGCTGCCTCGCGTTCTAAGGCATGTTGAAGTTCCACGTCATAGCAATAGCTCGATGCAATAAAATCGGGACTCAGTGCCGCAATAAATATGTCAGCTGCCGCTAACTCCGTCTCAATTTCGTTTTCAATTTTGCCACCAGCACTAATTTCCCTGTCATACCATGCTGAGACACTGCCCTCGCGCTGCAATTGAGCCAGATGCTTGTGCAAACGTTCTAATAGCCGCCGATCATTATGAGAGTACGAAATAAACAATCTGTGGGTCACCGACATGCACCATCAACCTCTTAATTTGACCTCGTTTGATGGAGCAGTTGTCGAAACTGTTGCATGTTTGGTCCCCATCGCGACGACTGCTGGCTATGCCCCCAACATATCGCCCCAAAATGCAAAATTAAACCAATATGAGAGTTTTAGTATTCATGTTGGTGGCTTTATGCCGCATTGCCAATGGCATAAGCGTGACGCGCATCACGCCCCAATCGCGCGCACGACTTTTTGGCGATCGGCGTCGGGCGCCGTCGCTTCGTTTATGTCTATCTATGGAATATATGGGTCGCGGGCGTCAGGTGGAAACGGCGGGGTCTCCATCCTGACGACAGGCGACGGGCGGCGCGTTATTCCGCGGCGACCCCGGCTTGTTCGAACATATCGACGCCGTCATTTTCGGCGACGGGTTCAATGCCGATGATCTTTTTCTTACGATTGTCAAAGCTTTCCCACACTTGGCCCCAATCGCCGCGGGTCGACGCCTTGCTGTACTCGGTCGCGCGGGTTTCGAAGAAGTTGGCGTGCTCGACGCCGTTCAACAATGGCGCGAGCCATGGCAGCGGGTGGTCTTCGACCATGTAGATGGCTGGCAGGCCCAGCTGGCCCAAACGCCAATCGGCGATGTAGCGGATGTAGCGTTTGATTTCCTTGGCGGTCATGCCGGGGACGGGGCCCATTTCGA
>CAZCXQ010000125.1:0-6096 GCA_964502655.1 uncultured Sphingorhabdus sp. | reverse complement strand
AAGCAGCACATGCGAAAGCGCGCCCGGTGCATCGGATTGCGTCCAGCTTGCCCATGCAAGCAGCACCATTCCGAACGCCCAAAACGCGTCAATGAATGAAACATCGCGGATCTTGACCGAATACGCCCAGAGCAGGAGTATGACTGCAAGAAGGGCAGTGGCGTTGATTGCGAGTGTTGAGCCAATAGCGATCATGTTTCGTCCTTTGCAAAAACGCCGGTCATCCCTTTTGCAGGGTATTTCGGTACGACAGTAGCATAGATTTCGGCGACCTTTTTCATGTCCGCCTTATAATCGCCCGTGGGCCAAATTTCTGGTCCTAAGCCACCGGTTTTCGACTGATAATCCATCATGCCAACGACCAGCGGCACGCCGGCGCCCATGGCGATATGATAAAAACCCGTCTTCCACGCTTTGACGTTACCCCGTGTGCCTTCAGGGGCAATAGTGAGCATGAATTCTTTTCGCCGTTTGAATTCGTCAATCATCTGCTGAACATAATTTTTGTTCGACGAGCGGTCCACTGGCACACCGCCCATGTCGAGCATGAAGTTGGTAAATGGCCAACGGAAGAGAGAAGATTTTCCCATGAAATGCGGCATAATGCCAAGGTCATCTGTTAACCCCAGAAAATACACAAAATCCCAGTTGCTGGTGTGGGGCGCCGCAATCAGCACGAATTTACGCGATTCGGGCACGACGCCATGGGCATGCCATCCGCCGCGTTTGTATATTCCGACCAATACCCGCCTGACCAGCCGGGACAACCAGCTAGGCTGACGTTCCTTCAAAGACATATTTTTGTCTTCCTCCCCCGTCGCCCACATAACTGGGTTGCAAAGCTTTTCAAACGTCTTGTTTCATAAATACGCAAGCGCTAGGCACGCGGACGCAATTACAAAAACAAGCGGGAACAAACATGTCGCATTCAGCGCACGGCACCATACCGGTCATTTCAGCCACTGGCTTATTCACGCCAACCGACACCATCAGCAATGCGGAGCTTGTTGCCAGCTTTAACGCTTATGCCGATCGGTATAACGCAGCGCATCCAGATGCCGAGCCACTGACGCACAGCTCGGTTGAGTTTGTGGAAAAGGCCAGCGGTATAAAGTCGCGCCATGTTATGGACAAAACCGCGATATTAGATCCGGACATTATGGAGCCACGGTACGCAGAGCGTCCGAATGACCAGATTTCGCTTATGGCGGAAATCGGTGTGGCGGCGTGCCGAGACGCATTGGCTAAGGCTGGACGCGACATTGCCGACGTCGATGCAGTTTTGTGCGCCGCGTCCAACATGCAGCGTGCCTATCCTGCTATGGCGGTCGAAATTCAGCATGAACTGGGTATGCAGCGCGGCTTCGCCTTTGATATGAATGTCGCTTGTTCGTCGGCCACCTTTGGCATCCAGACGGCTGCCGACTATATCCGCAGCGGCAACGCGCGTTCTGTATTGGTCGTGAATCCGGAAATTACGTCCGGCCATCTCAACTGGCGCGATCGGGACAGCCACTTCATCTTTGGTGACGTGGCAACCGCCATTTTGGTCGAAGCGAAAGACTTGGCACCCGCACAGCATTGGGAAATTTTGGGGACCCGCTTGAAAACCCAGTTTTCGAACAACATCCGCAATAATTTCGGATTTCTAAATCGCGCGGACGGCAAGGGCCCTGTTGATCAGAGCGGACCGCGCAATGACAAATTGTTCGTTCAGGAAGGCCGTAAGGTTTTCAAGGAAGACGTGCCTATGGTTGGGCAGATGATCCTTGAGCACGCAGAAAGCCTTGGCCTGTCAGGGTCAGATTTGCGTCGCTTGTGGCTGCATCAGGCCAATACCGGGATGAACCGGCTTATCGCGCAAAAGGTGCTCGGGCATGAAGCTGTTGAGGACGAGAGCCCAACGGTTCTCGACACATATGCCAACACCTCAAGCGCGGGTTCCATAATCGCATTCCACAAGCATAATCAGGATCTGAAAGCAGGCGACCTTGGTCTCATTTGCTCCTTTGGGGCGGGTTATTCGGCGGGGTCGGTTTTTGTGCGCAAGGTTGGGTAGGTCCGATAACGCGCGCAATAGGCGGCAACGCATTACCGCTTAATTGCGGGCTTTGATTAACGGATATCTGCGGACGATGTCGTCGTACACGGCCGCGTGCAGCCGTTGGACAAATTCACAGCCATAATATTCATTTTCATACCATGCGATGCGCGCTTCGAGCGGGTTATATCCTGGCAATGTCAGGAATATTATCCGGTCAGGGGCAATGAATGACCCCGTTCGCATACGAAACCCGGCTTGCGATAGGTCGACAACGTCAACCTGTTGCCGACCCCCGCCGTGTTCGCGGACGCTTGCCGTGATGGAGACCCCGCTACGCGTAAATGCGCGGTGTTCATGTCCACGGCTGTCAAAAACGTCCCCGGCCATCGGTGGCTCCTGATCTCCTGACCTCCGATAGACGGTAGCGAAATAATCAAATTTAGTCGAGTATCATCGCCAGCAGGATGTAGATCAGGACAGGTGAGCCAAAGCCAACCACGGTCGCGACCGCAAAAATCAGGCGAATGATCATCGCGTCCATCCCGGACCAGTTGGCCAATCCGGCGCATACACCGAGAATTTTCTTATTGGTTTTGTCCAATGTTAAACGTGCCATGTCTTTACTCCCTTGTTTTGAACTGCGTTGATATGTTTAGGCAACGATAGCTGCAGCAGGCGCTACGGCTGGTGCAATGCTGATACCGATGGTGATGACCGCGCAAAGTACAGCGGCAAAGGCTGAAACGATTTGGGTGCGTGCATATTGTGTCATGTGACGTTCCTGTAAAATCTACCGGACGATTCCGGCCATGCGGGATACTTTGCACAGGCCGTGCCAAATTGGATGTATTTCATGAAATCATATAGTTAGGTCCGTTCTCGGTATCGGACGGGCGTAAAACAATTTCATATATTGGGAAAAAATACCAATATTTGGTTTAGCGATTTTCCGACAAGCAGCTTGACCGGAACATGCCACTATAGCAGGCAGTTTATATGGTCCTGTCCCGCCTGTCCTTGAATGATTTTCGCAACCATGCCGCGCTTGAGATCCGTCCCAATGCGCAGTTCATTGCGCTTCATGGGTCAAATGGTGCGGGCAAGACGAACATTCTGGAGGCCGTTTCGCTGTTGGTTCCGGGGCGCGGCCTTCGCCGCGCTGCCATGTCGGATATGGTACGCGCTGGCGGTGGCGGTGGATTTGCCATCGTTGCTGAAGTGTCGGGGAATGTGATCGGAACGGGCGTGAGCGCGCAGCAGCCCGAGCGCCGCAAAGTCCGCGTGAACGAGAGCAATGCGTCCATTAACAGCCTTGCCGAGTGGCTTTCGGTTATTTGGCTGACGCCCGCGATGGACCGCCTGTTTGCCGATGGTTCCGCCGCGCGTCGCCGGTTTTTGGACCGCCTCGTGCTGGCACTCAGTCCTCAGCATGCGCGCCACAGCAGCCGCTATGAAAAGGCCATGCAGCAACGCAACAAGCTGTTGTCAGGGACGGTGCCCGCTGACCCGCTTTGGTTGGATGCACTTGAACAACAGATGGCTGAAAGCGCCCACGCCATTCAAGCTGCGCGTACCGGCTTGGTTGATGCCTTGCGCGATCAATTGCAAAGCGCGCCTTCGGGGCCATTTGCGGTTCCGCTGATCAGCCTTGTTGATAAGGCCGGTCCAGCAGAGGGCGATCTGGCCGTGATCTGGCGGCAGGGCCGCAACCGTGATGCCGCTGCCGGGCGCACATTATGTGGTCCACATCGCGCCGACCTTGACGTCATACATAAGGATTCCGGCCAAATGGCGGAGCAGTGTTCGACCGGCGAACAAAAAGCGTTGCTGCTATCGCTCATCCTCGCGCACGCCGCATTGGTGTCCGCGCAGCGTCAGGCACCGCCAATTCTGCTTCTGGATGAAGTTGCAGCGCATCTCGATCCGTCAAGACGCGCTGCATTGTTTGCGTTACTCGCGCAAACCGGCGCGCAGGTCTGGATGACCGGAACCGAGCCAGAATTGTTCAACGGTATAGGCCCTTCTGCCCAACTGCTACCAGTCGGGCAGAATTAGGTTCCTTACTCGGCCTTGCTTGCCTTTTTCACGACCTTTTTCTTCGGTGCCTTAGGCTTTGTGGCCTTGGGCGCCGCGGGCGTTACTTCAAAACTTGGTGCGCCGTCCTTCATGTGCACAGCGACTTCGCCGCCATGCACGAGTTTTCCAAAAAGAAGCTCTTCAGCAAGCGGCTGTTTGATCTTCTCTTGGATCAGCCGTCCCATTGGCCTTGCGCCATATAGCTTGTCATAACCACGTTCGGTGAGCCATGCGCGCGCTTCGTCGTCCAGTTTGATGTGCACATTCTGGTCGGCGAGTTGCAGTTCAAGCTGCAGAATGAACTTGTCGACAACGCGCGCAACAACCTCGGTTGGCAGATAGCCAAATGGCACCGTTGCATCCAGACGGTTGCGGAATTCTGGCGCAAACATCTTTTTGACGGCTTCGTCGCCAGCATCTTCCTTGCTGATGTTATTGCCGAAACCAATGCCTTCTTTGGCCATGTCGCTGGCACCCGCATTGGTCGTCATAATCAAAATGACGTTCCGGAAATCCACGGTCTTGCCATGATGGTCGGTTAGACGGCCGTTATCCATAACCTGAAGCAGGATGTTGAACAGGTCAGGATGCGCTTTTTCGATTTCGTCGAGCAACAACACGCTGTGCGGGCTTTGGTCGACGGCATCGGTCAGCAAACCGCCTTGGTCAAAACCGACATAGCCCGGAGGCGCACCGATCAGGCGGCTGACGCTGTGACGCTCCATATATTCGGACATGTCAAAACGCTTGAGCGGAATGCCAAGGATGGAGGCGAGCTGACGCGCGACTTCGGTCTTGCCGACGCCCGTGGGGCCGCTGAACAAATAGCTGCCGATGGGCTTTTCGGTGTCACGCAAGCCAGCACGGCTGAGCTTGATGGCGCTGGCAAGCACCTCAATCGCTTTGTCCTGTCCGAACACGACGCGCTTCAGATCGGCTTCAAGCGTGCCGAGCGCAGTCTTATCGTCGCTGGACACCTGCTTTGGCGGAATGCGGGCGATGGTGGCGATAACAGCCTCAATCTCGCGCGCAGTAATCAGCTTCCGACGCTTCGATGGTGCAACCAGCATTTGCATTGCGCCAACCTCGTCAATGACGTCGATGGCCTTATCGGGCTGCTTGCGGTCATTGATGTAGCGCGATGACAGTTCAACCGCGGCCTTAATGGCCTCTGGCGTGTACTTCACCTTATGATGCTCTTCGAATGCAGACCGCAGGCCGGCGAGGATTTTGATGGTATCCTCAATGCTTGGTTCGTTGACGTCAATCTTCTGGAACCGGCGCAGCAACGCGCGGTCTTTTTCGAAATGGTTGCGGAACTCCTTGTACGTCGTCGAACCGATGCAGCGAATGGTGCCGCCGGATAAAGCAGGCTTCAGCAGATTGGACGCATCCATCGCGCCGCCGCTGGTCGCACCCGCGCCGATGACCGTATGGATTTCGTCAATAAACAATATCGCGTCGGGCAGCTTTTCGAGTTCCGACACCACAGCCTTTAGCCGCTCTTCGAAATCACCACGGTAGCGGGTACCGGCCAAAAGCGCGCCCATATCGAGTGAGTAAATCACAGCGGGCAACAATACTTCTGGAACCTGCTTTTCAACGATACGCCGCGCCAGACCTTCGGCGATGGCCGTTTTGCCGACGCCGGGTTCACCGACATATAATGGGTTGTTCTTCGACCTACGGCACAAAATCTGCACCGTGCGATCGACCTCAGCCGTGCGGCCGATGAGCGGATCAATGCGGCCCTGCTTGGCTTTTTCGTTCAGATTGACGGTGAACTGGTCAAGCGCACCCTCTTTCTTGTCCTTCTTTGCCTTTGCATCTTCGGGTTCTTCGCCCTTTTGCTCGGAACCGGTGACCGGGCGCGGCTCGGCAAGTTTGCCGTCCTTGCCAATGCCATGGCTGATATAGGAAACCGCGTCGAGGCGGCTCATATCCTGCTGCTGCAGGAAATAGACGGCGTAGCTTTC
>CAZCXQ010000124.1:0-6107 GCA_964502655.1 uncultured Sphingorhabdus sp. | reverse complement strand
TCGGCAAAGCCCCAATGTTGCGCAGCAGCGTCAATCAACGCGGCGACCGTTGACGGCGGCATCAACGATGGCGTGCCACCGCCGAAGAAAATGGAACTGAGCTTGCGGCCGGGTGTCAACGCCGCTTCGTGGGCCATGTCCGCCAACAATGCCGCGCACCACGCGTCTTGGTCGACGCTTTCCCGCACATGGCTGTTGAAATCACAATAAGGGCATTTGGAAACGCAAAAGGGCCAGTGGATATAGAGGGCGAGCGGATTTGACATTCGAGCCTTACCGTAGCCCTGAGCCGGCAGTGCGGAGCACTGCCGAAAAGTCGAAGGGTGCTTCTCGTTCAACCACCGTGCTTGACTGATAGCCGCCCTTCGACGGTCGCAGTCACTGCGTGACTGCTGCTCTGGGCTACGGTCTTGTGAGATGCGGCGCTTGTCAAAAAACCGCCTCAACCAATTTGCGGAACGCATCTGCCCGATGGCTCATGGCATGTTTTTCCGCCGGGTCCAGTTCCGCAAAAGTGTGCGTGCGGTCGGTTGGCACGAACACCGGATCGTAACCAAAGCCCAACGTACCACGTGGTGGCCATGTCAGGCTACCTTGCACGCGGCCTTCGAACAGTTCTTCATGACCATCGGGCCATGCAAGCGCGAGGGTGCAGATAAAATATGCGCTTCGGTCGGTATCCGGGCCAAGCTCGGCCAATTTGCCCTCGACTTTACCCATTGCCATATACCAGTCGCGTCCTGGGCCTCCTTCGAACGGCTGCTTTTCCGCCCAGTCTGCCGTGTACACTCCAGGCGCGCCGCCAAGCACCGCCACGCAAAGGCCGCTGTCATCTGCCAAGGCAGGCAGGCCTGATCCTTGGGCAGAGGCATGTGCTTTCAGCAGTGCATTTTCGGCAAAGGTCGTCCCGGTCTCTTCGGGCTCAGGCAAGCCAAGCTCGCCCGCCGAAACCGGTTCGATCCCAAAGGGCGCAAGCAAGGCGCGGATTTCACGCACCTTGCCCGCATTGTGGCTGGCGATGACAAGCTTTCCGGGCTGCAATTTGCGATGGGTCATAATTCTTGCCTTGAACCATATTGTCATCCCCGCTTTCGCGGGAATGACATTGACGTTTAAACTGCCAAGAGCGGTTATTTCACCGCTTCAGCTTGTACCGCAAATATGCGGTCGGTGCCCATGCGTGCGAGACGGAGCAAGCGCAGCAGGCTCTCCTCATCATAGGTCGCACCTTCGGCGGTCGCTTGTACTTCAGCGATTTGTCCGCCTTCGATAAGGACGAAGTTCGCATCCGCATCGGCGCTCGAATCTTCGATATAGTCGAGGTCAAGCACGGGCGTGCCGTTGACGATGCCGCAGCTGATGGCCGCGACGCGGCCGCTGATCGGGTCTTCCTTAATCGCACCCGAAGCAAGCAGGCCATCGACCGCAAGCCGCAAGGCGACCCACGCGCCGGAAATAGCCGCAGTGCGCGTTCCACCGTCGGCTTGCAACACATCACAATCGATCGTGATCTGATGTTCGCCAAGCTTTTTCATATCTACGACAGCGCGTAAAGAACGGCCAATAAGACGTTGAATTTCTTGTGTTCTGCCTGATTGCTTGCCCTTCGCCGCTTCACGCTGGCTGCGGGTATGCGTGGCGCGTGGAAGCATCGAATATTCCGCCGTCACCCAGCCTTCACCCTTGCCACGCAACCATGGCGGAAGGCGATCTTCAACGCTTGCGGTGACAAGCACGCGGGTGTCCCCAAAGCAGATGAGGCAGCTGCCCTCTGCATGCTTGGTGAAATGGGTTTCAATCGAAATGGCGCGCATTTCGTCGGGCGCACGGCCTGATGGACGCATGATAGTCTCCTGATAATGGGTTGAAGGCCGCAATAGCTTGCCCCGCTTGCTTTGCAAGCGCGCTGCGCTACATCAGTAAGCGTGAGCCAGATTCCAATCAATGAACTGAACGATCGCACGCGCGTCATCTTCCGGATGGTGGTTGAAAGCTATTTGGACAATGGCGCGCCCGTGGGGTCGCGAACGATCTCCAAATTTGCGGGCCTGAATTTGTCGCCGGCCTCCATTCGCAATGTGATGCAAGATTTGGAGGAGGCAGGATTGCTTGCCTCACCACACACCAGCGCCGGCCGTGTGCCCACCGAAAGCGGACTTCGTCTTTTTGTCGACGGCATGATGCAGTCGGCTGAACCCTCCATAGAAGAACGCCGTGCGATTGAATCGCAAATCATAAGCGAGGGGCCAATTGAGGAAGCGTTGGCGGCGGCAACGTCAGTGTTGTCAGGGCTATCGGCCTGTGCCGGAATCGTGCTCGTCCCCAAACGCGATGCCGTGTTGAAGGCATTCAACTTTGCGCGTCTGTCGCCGACCCAAGTTTTGGCCATCATGGTAGGGTCGGATAACAGCATCGAAAATCGTCTGGTGGCGATTGACCCTGCTGTTTCCGATTCGGTGTTGGTTGAGGCGTCCAATTATATCTCGGCCCGATTGTCGGGTTTGACCTTGTCAGAGGCGCTGGAGCATCTTGATCGCGAAATTCGCGCGGAGCAGGCGGAGCTTGATGCGGCAAGCCAGAAGTTGGTGCGCGATGGTCTGGCGATCTGGTCGCTCGATGCCAATGACCGGCCGGTGCTGATTGTGCGCGGACAGTCGAACCTGATTGACGATGCCGCAGCGGCCGACCTTGACCGCGTGCGCCAGTTGCTCGACGAATTGGAAAGCAAGGAAGAAATTGCCCGGTTGGTCGACAGTGCGCGCGATGCGCAATCGACGCGGATATTCATTGGTTCAGAGAATAATCTGTTCTCGCTATCTGGCTCCTCGGTCATCGCTGCCCCTTATCGCGAGGCGGGTGGTAAGGTGGTCGGTGTCGTGGGCGTCATTGGCCCGACACGGCTCAATTATGCCCGCATCGTCCCGATGGTCGATTTCACGGCACAGGCGCTCAGCCGCTTAATAAAGTGACGCACGGCTTGATGAAACCGAATTGGTTTCTATATGCGCACAGCAACAAGCGGCATAAGTGTCGCAACAATCATGGGTTAATCAGGTTATGACGGACAAAAACACTCAATCCGCAGATGCAGCAGCAGAAAAGGAATTGGAAGGCGTGCCAGAGCATATGAAGGATGACGCCTCAGAAGCGACCGACACCGCCGACGCTAAAATCGCTGCGCTCGAAGAAGCCCTCGCCACCGCGCAGCAAGAAGTTCTGTATGCGCAGGCCGAAACCCAAAATGTGCGTCGCCGCATGGAAAAGGAAGCGCAAGATGCGCGCGCTTATGCCGCAACCGGCTTTGCCCGCGACGTCCTGTCCGTGTCCGACAATTTGGCGCGTGCATTGGAAGCGATCCCCGCCGAAATGCGCGAGAGTGAATCGATGAAGCCGCTCGTCATTGGCCTTGAAGCCACGGGCCGCGAACTCGACAGCGTCTTTGCCAAAAACGGCATCACCCGCATCGCCGCAATGGGCATGCCGCTCGATCCGAACCAGCATCAGGCGATGGTTGAAATCCCAAGCGCAGATGCTGAACCGGGCACCATCGTGGCCGAGATGCAGGCGGGTTATATGATCAAGGATCGCTTGCTGCGCCCTGCTTTGGTCGGGGTGGCGAAGGCACCAGAATAAGCGCCGGGGGATTAATCCCTACGCGGGAATGTCGAAGTTCGGGGGTGGTTTCATTGGCCGCTCTCCGCTATCGCCCCGCCGATGACCACAAAGGCACTCTCAACCATAGGCGAATCCCCCTGGCGCGATGAGCTTCGGGCGACGTTGCTGCTCGCGTGGCCGATGATCCTGTCGAACCTGACGATGATGCTGATCGGCGTGACCGACGTCATTCTGCTGGGTTGGCTTGGTCCGCGTGCGTTGGCGGCGGGTGCTTTGGGGCACAACCTCGCCATTTTCTGCGCGATTTTCTGCATGGGTTTAGTCACGGCCACGGCGCCGATGATGGCATCTGAAAAGGGTCGCATGGCGCATTCGGTGCGCGATATTCGGCGGACCTTTCGGCAGGGCCTTTGGGTATGCTGCACGGTCATGGTGCCGGTGTGGGCATTTTTATGGAATGCCGAAGCCATATTGATTGCGACGGGTCAGCAAGCGGATCTTGCCGCCGATGCTGCGGTGTTTGTGCGGGCCTATATGTGGTCCATTTTGCCCTTCCTCGGATTTCTCGTTCTGCGCAATTTTGTCGCGGCGCTGGAAAAGCCAGTCTGGGCAACCATCGTCGCGTGTTGCGCTGTGCTGTTAAATGCCGTGGTCAATTACGGCCTCATCCTCGGGAACTTCGGCTTGCCGCAATTGGGGCTGGTTGGAGCGGGCATTGGCAGCACGATTACCAATGTCACGCAGTTCGGGGTCATGGCTCTGGTCGTCAGTTTTCATCCGAAATTTCGCCGCTATCATTTGTTCGGACGCTTCTGGCGTGCGGATTGGCGCCGGTTTCGCGAAATCTGGCGTTTGGGATTGCCGATTGGGTTCACGATGGGTTTCGAAGGCGGCGTGTTTGCAATCGCGATCCTGCTGATGGGGCTGATTAACGAAGCATCGGTGGCGGCACATGCCGTTGCCATCCAGATCGCGTCGCTTACCTTCATGGTGCCCATGGGGCTGGGGCAGGCGGCGACGGTGCGTGTCGGCCTTGCTTATGGCCGGCGCGACGCGGTCGGCATCACACGCGCAGGCTGGACCGCTTTCGTCCTTGGCACCGGATTTATGGCGGTCATGGCGCTTGCTATTTATCTGTTCCCAGAGGCGCTGATTGGGATATTCGTCACCCCCGTCGATGCCGCGACCAAGCAGGTTTTTGACCTTGCTGTCAGCTTCCTGCTGGTGGCCGCGATATTCCAGATTGTCGATGGCGCACAGGTTGTCGGCGCGGGCATGTTGCGTGGCTTGCACGATACCAAAGTCCCTATGTACTTCGCGGCGTTCGGATATTGGGTGGTCGGCATCGGTGTCGGCGCGTGGCTGGCATTTCGGGCGGGTTGGGACGGCGTCGGGGTGTGGACTGGCCTTGCGGCCGGACTGGCGCTTGTGGCGGTGTTGATGCTGGTGCGTTGGTCGATGCGCGCGCGGCTCGGACTGCTGCCTTCAGAAGCTTAATATGCCATCATATTGGGAAAGTGGCGGCGCGCCGGAAACCTTTGCACCGTTACGCAACAGGAATATGTGCCGCACAATCTCGGCCTGTTGCTCAATCCCATATTGTTCCAGCTTCCACCCGGGTTTCAGGCTGTAATCATAGCGACAGAACGGGTGCCGCCGCAGCGGCAGGCATATGCCTTTTTGGTGTTGCCACACATGCACCAGCTCGTGGATGAAGTGGCCTTGTAAACCAAGGTCGCGGTCGCAAAAATCGGCGCAAAACAGGTCGCTTTTCGGGTGGAACCACAGATGACCGTTCGGGGCCATAGTGACGCGCCGTGGCTGGAACCACCAATATTTGCGATTGTGAATCCGGATGCGCTGATAATCCAGCGCGGAACCGAACACAGATTCCGCCAACGCCCGTTCGCGGACTGTCATCGGCCTGCCGGATTTATGCGGGCCAAATATGCTCATTCAAAATCCATTTCGTCATCCTGAACTTGTTTCAGGATAACGCGCCAATGTTGTTTGTTATCCCGAAACACGTTCAGGATGACGAAAATATTGGAAAAGGGCATGCCCTAGCCGTCGATTGCCTTTTTCTCGTCAGGGTCAGTGCCGTCGACTTCCTGCACGCGGGCTTTTACCAATATGCGCTCATTGTTCGAGAACAGAAATTCCGTTTCGATCACGCCAAGCCGACGGGGAATGAGGTTGACGCCCCACATCATCACATGCTTGCCACCTTTTTTGAAGGCGACGGTTTCACCAGCGGGAATGCGGACGCGTTGCAGCGGCGCCATGGACACGGCCCCCGTTTTCGGATCCACCGCCACATCGTGCATTTCAACGCGGATAGCGGATGGCGAACTGACGCGCAGCAAATAGACATCTTCGGGGCCGCCATAGACGTTGAAGTGAAATGCCGACGGATTGCTGTCGACCGGCGATAGCGTGAGCACCGCCTCTTTGACTTTTAGCTGCGGTGTCGGGCCGCACGAGCCCAGCAA
>CAZCXQ010000123.1:0-6115 GCA_964502655.1 uncultured Sphingorhabdus sp. | reverse complement strand
AAAGACACCCGCGCTGACATATTGGCGGGCGTCGATGTAGTGATCGATGGCAGCGACAATTTTACAACGCGCCTGATCGTCAATGACCTGTGCCTTGCGGCCAAAGTGCCGTTGGTGAGCGCCGCGATTGGGCAGTTTCACGGACAGATTGGCACATTCACCGGATGGCAGGCAGATGCGCCATGCTATCGCTGCTTCGTTGGTGATGCCCACGACCCCGATGATTGCAACGATTGCGCTACACAAGGCGTTCTGGGCGCGATGTGTGGCCTAATGGGTAGCTTCGCAGCGATGGAGGCGATACGCGCGCTGACGGGCTTTGGAGAGCCGCAGCAGGGCAAGCTGCACCTGTTCGACGGACTGACGCCATCGATGCGGTCCATCAAATTGCCCAAAGACCCGGCCTGCTCCAGCTGCGGCGGCTTAGCCGCGTAAGATCTCGTCCACCCATTGCGGAACAAGCTCCGTCGCCGGGCCATGGCGCGATTCAGTGAACCAAGAACTACCGTGCGATGGTTCAAGGTTCAGCTCCAATGTGGCTATGCCGTTTTGACGGGCGTCACGCACAAGACCGGCGGCGGGATAGACTGCGCCTGACGTGCCAATGCTGACGAACAAATCAGCGCGGTTGAGTGCATGGTAGATATCACCCATGCGGTAGGGCATTTCGCCGAACCAGACGATGTCGGGCCGCAATTGGCCAGATATGCCGCACGATGGACAGGCCGGTCGATCAATCAATGTGCCGCGCCAGCCATGGCGTACATCGCACGCGGTGCACCACGCGTTCAGATGCTCGCCATGCATATGCAGCAAGCGTTTGGTCCCTGCCCGTTCGTGCAAATCGTCGACATTCTGAGTCACCAAAAGCAAATTGCCGCTCCATTCCGCATCGAGCCGCGCCAGCGCATAATGCGCAGCATTTGGCTCCACCTGCTGAATGCGTTCGCGGCGCATATCGTAGAAACGCAGCACAAGGTCGGGGTCGCGGGCAAAGGCCTCCGGCGTTGCGACATCTTCAACCTTATGCTGTTCCCACAATCCACCTGCACTGCGGAACGTATCGATGCCGCTCTCCGCGCTGACCCCAGCCCCTGTCAGAATGACGATGTTTTTGATTTGGCGATCCACATTTGCTCCTTCACTGTCCCGCTGCCGCTAACGTCGTACACAGCACAACTTGTTTCGGCTCCCTAATATAGTAAGACCCTGAAACAAAATCAGGGTGACGGTTATGAAAATAGGTATCATTGGCAGCGCGGGCCGCATGGGGCAGGCTTTGGTCGACGCAATTGCGGCGGATGGTCAGACATATGCGGGCGGCGTCGACAAAGGCGATGATCTTGCCGCGCTGGTTGCGTCATCTGATGTGCTCGTCGATTTTTCGAGCCCGCATGCGATTGAGGCGAACCTTGATGCATGCGTTGCTGCGGGCAAACCGATCGTCATTGGGACAACGGGCTTGGAGGAACGCCACCATTTCCTGATTGATGACGCCGCGCGCGACATTCCGGTTTTGCAGACGGGCAACACCTCATTGGGCGTAACCATGCTGTCAGCGCTCGTGCAGCAGGCGGCACGCCAATTGGGTGAAGATTGGGATATTGAAATATTGGAGATGCATCACCGGCATAAGGTCGATGCGCCGTCTGGCACCGCGCTACTGCTGGGCGAAGCCGCCGCCAGCGGACGCGGCATTGACCTAAAGCAAAATAGCGACCGTGGCCGCGACGGCATCACCGGCGCGCGCAAAGCGGGGGACATTGGGTTTGCATCCTTACGCGGCGGCAGCGTCGCTGGGGACCATCATGTCATTTTCGCGTCCGAACATGAACGGATCGAGCTTGTCCATCGCGCGGAAACCCGCGCGATATTCGCGCGCGGCGCGGTAAAAGCCGCTGTTTGGCTGACGCGGCAAAAGGCGGGCCGGTTCACCATGCAGGAAGTGCTTGGCCTTTGAAAAAGGCAGATATCTTCGAATTTTACCGCCGCCTTGCGGAGGCGAACCCTGCGCCTGAAACCGAGCTGGCTTATGGCAACGCCTATCAGTTGCTCGTTGCCGTTACCTGCTCTGCCCAATCGACCGATGTCGGCGTGAACAAAGCCACCAAGGCATTGTTTGCGGAGGTTAAGACGCCCGCGCAGATGGTGGCGTTGGGCCTTGATGGGCTGAAGGCGCATATCAAAACCATTGGGCTCTATAACAACAAAGCCAAAAACGTGATTGCCCTGTCGGAAATATTGGTGCGCGACCATGCAGGCGAAGTCCCCGCCGACCGCGACGCGCTTGAGGCGCTGCCCGGCGTTGGACGTAAGACAGCAAATGTCGTGATGAATACCGCTTTCGGCGCAGAGACCTTTGCCGTCGATACGCATATCTTCCGTGTCGGCAACCGGACCGGAATCGCACCGGGTAAAACCGTGCTGGCCGTGGAAAAGGCGCTCGATAAAAAGACGCCACAACCGTTTCGCGTTGGCGCGCATCATTGGCTGATCCTGCACGGCCGATATATCTGCAAGGCGCGCACGCCGGAATGTTGGCGCTGTCCGGTCGCGGACCTGTGCCGTTTCAAACCCAAAACGCCGCCGCCCAAAATCAAGTCAGCTACAGTTCAGACTGACTCCGTTAAAACGGCCGCGTAACATCGGAGAGCAAACATGGGTAAAATGCTGCTGATCATTCCTGCTGTGGCGTTGCTTTCGGGCGGCGGTGCGATTGCACTTTCCCGCGATAAAGCGCCCGAACCCGTCCGAGCTGTCGGCGAACCAAAAAGCTGCGTCACGATATCCCAAATCCGTTCAACCAAAGTTGTCGATAACAACAATATCGATTTCCACATGGCGGGCGGCAAGACCTATCGCAACACCCTGCCACAAAGCTGCCCCGGTTTGAAATTCGAGGAGCGTTTTTCCTACCGCACGTCGATCAACCAATTGTGCAGCGTCGATATCGTGCGCGTTTTGCACGACCAAGGCGGGCGACTATATGAAGGCGCAGGATGCGGCCTTGGCAAGTTTCAAGAGATTGAGAAGGTTAGTGCCAAGTAGGTCAAGCCGCACCATCTCAGGTCGATGGAGAGGGTAAAGCTACCCTTTATTGACTATATGGGCTGTAATATCTCGTCGATCATCGCAACGCTCAGCTCTCAAAGCTCATGGTTCCAGTGTGGGTAATGCCCGGCCCAAGATACGCGTAAACATCGAAGCCTGCCTCCGTCACGCGCCTACAGAAACTAAAATCCTCTGAGAGTTCCGCACCGTTGTCATCAACAATATTGTTGAAGAACCCATACATTTTTTTATCAAAATTATGCGTCGTTGTCCGCAATTCGGGCGCTAGCTCGCGTTCAATGATTGTTTCAAGCACAGTCCGCTGCACAATGTGAAAACCGGTGCCGATAAATTCCACCTTCCCGATAGTGCCATATTCGGGGTTTTTGGTATTTGCGTAACAGCCGATATAGGGTGCGGCAGCAAACCTGGCGTTTTTGCCTCTCATCCCTGATACAATAGCATTTTCGAAAGCGGTTAGATCAATTGTACGTTGTGGCAGATACACCCCCACAAAGGGGGAATTATGATCCAACAGCATTTCAAGCGCTATTGGACCGATGCCAACGTCGTCATCGATGCCAATGAAGCTATCGTAATCACCCTCCAAAAATTCGGCAGCAAGAATGTTCCGAGCCGCCGCTACTTCCGCATATGAGATCCAAGAGAATTTATAGCGGATTGATCGACTGTTTAAAATGGTGGTTAAACGCATCAAAGTTGCAGCGGTTGCACATGATATGGTGGCGCGCACCGATGGAATACCAATTAAAACTGACATTTATCACCCCCATCCACAGGTTCGCAACCGTTCGATAATCAATGTGGATGCTAAATATGGAATATACCCGCTTGTAAATTACAAATTGTCAAAATTATTGACATTCCGAACGATAAGTGGACGAAATCAACCAACGCGATGTCCTCTGGCTGCGGAACCTTGTCGCTAATAATCCAACCGCTTTATTTTCCCGTCCAGTTGCCAGGACGCTTTTCGACAAAAGCAGCCATGCCCTCTTTCTGATCTTCCGTACCGAACAGCCCGTGGAACAATCGGCGTTCGAAAACGACGCCTTGCTGCAATGTTGTTTCGAATGCGGCGCTGACCATTTCCTTGCATGCCAGCGCAGCCAAGGGCGCCATGGCGGCGATGGCTGTCGCAGTTTTGATGGCTTCATCCACCAGCTCTGCGGCGGGAACAACCTTCGCGACCAACCCAGAACGTTCGGCCTCATAGGCGTCCATCATGCGGCCCGTCAGGCACATTTCCATCGCCTTGGCCTTGCCAATCGCACGTGTCAGCCGTTGCGATCCGCCCATGCCGGGGGTGACCGCAAGTTTGATTTCAGGCTGCCCGAACTTTGCATTGTCGCCGGCAATGATAAAGTCAGCCATCATGGCAAGTTCGCACCCGCCGCCCAGCGCAAAGCCATTCACCGCCGCAATCCATGGCTTGCGTGTCGCGGTCACCCGGTCATAGCCTGCGAAAAAGTTGTGGCCATACATGTCCGCAAAGGACTGGCTTTGCATTTCCTTAATATCCGCGCCTGCGGCAAATGCCTTTTCACTACCGGTCAGCACAGCACAACGTTGGCTGTCGTCCACATCGAAAGCCGCAAAGGCAGCAATGAGGTCCGCCAGAACCTGACTGTTCAACGCGTTCAACGCCTGCGGACGATTGAGCGTGATGAGCGTCACCGCACCGCGTTGTTCGACCAATATCGTTTCGTAGCTCATAGCGGCTTCCATTCTTCTTGAGCGGGTAATGGGGCAAAGATCGCATCGATCAGCGCGTCGGTAACGCCTTCAGCTGTCGCGGGATCCCATTTAGGGGCATTGTCTTTGTCGATGATCACAGCCCGCACGCCTTCAGCGAAGTCAGGGCGCACAATCACGCGGCTCGCGATGCGATATTCCATGGCCATGTTATCGGCAAAGTCAGTGAGCTTCAGGCTCTCGGCCAATTGGCGCAGTGCAACTTTACAGGTTTGCGGGCTTTTGGTCCGCAAAGTCGCCAGCTCTTTCATCGCCCATTCGCTGTCATCGCCTTCCAAGCTCGAAAGAATATCCTCTAGCTTGTCCGACGCGAAATGGCGGTTGATCTGGAATAATGTCTCGACGATTTTGGAATCGGGCGGCGTTACCGACAAGGTTCCCAATATGCCGTCAATCCGTTCGACATCCTCGGTCGCGATCCGCGACTTCGCCTCGGCAAGAACATTGCTCGTCAGATAATGTGTGGCCAGCCCAAGCGAGAGACAGCCTGCCCCTGCGATACGCGATCCCGTTAACGCCAGAAACTGGCCAACACGTCCCTCAAGCCGCGAAAGATACCATCCGCCGCCGACATCGGGAAACAAGCCAATGCCCGTTTCAGGCATAGCAAACTTTGTGTTCTCGGTCGCCACGCGGAAACGCGCAGGTTGGCTGATACCAACGCCGCCACCCATCGTAATACCGTCCATGAACGCCACAACAGGCTTGGGATAATTAATCAGCAAATGGTTGAGCTGATATTCGTCGTGGAAGAATTTACGCCCGGATTCGCCGCCATCATTCATGGCCGAATTGCGCAAAAAGGCGATGTCGCCACCGGCACAAAAACCGCGCCCGTCGGCATGATCAATAACCACGCACTTCACCGCAGGATCGTCCCGCCATTCCAGCAGGGTCGCCGTCATGGCATGCACCATCGGCAATGTCAGCGCGTGCAGCGCCGATGGCCGGTTCAAGCTAATGAAGCCGGCGTGTCCTTCGACCTTAAGCAAAATATCATCGGTCATTGGCGTAACAAATCCCGTCCGATAATCATACGCATGACCTGATTGGTGCCTTCCAAAATCGAATGTACCCGCAAGTCGCGCCAGAAGCGCTCAATGGGATAATCGCGCAAATAGCCATAGCCGCCGAAAAGCTGCAGCGCCTTGTTCACTATCTCGCTTCCGCTGTCGGTCGACAGCCGCTTCGCCATCGCGGAAAAGCGCGACTTGTCCGGTGCGTTTGCCGTGACCTTGGCCGCAGCGATGTAGAGCAACGCACGCGCGGCCTCCAAATCCGTGGCCAT
>CAZCXQ010000122.1:1336-6152 GCA_964502655.1 uncultured Sphingorhabdus sp. | reverse complement strand
GGCGCTCCGCATGCTGGAAAAGCCGTCTTTGCCAATGATGATGTGGTCATGCACGGTTATCCCGAACTTCTGCCCCGCATCCGCAATGTCCCGCGTCATGGCAATGTCTTGCCGGCTTGGGCTGCTATCGCCGCTTGGGTGGTTGTGGACAAGGATGATGGCCGCAGCGCCCAAGTCCATCGCGCGCCGGATAACTTCGCGCGTGTAAATCGCCGCCTGATCGATGGAACCTTCGCTCGCGATCTCATCGCGGATCAGCATATTTTTGCTGTTGAGATATAAGGTCCGCACGCGCTCGATGGTCAGATGCGCCATGTCGGCGCGCAGATAGTCCAGCAGTGCCTGCCATGATGACAAAATCGGCATCTCGCGGACGGGTTCGCTCAAGAGACGCAGGGCAGCCACTTGGACGATCTTTAGTGCAGCAACGCTTGTTTCGCCCATCCACTTTTCGCGCATGATGCTGTCGGCATCGGCCGTTAACAAGGCCGAGAGGCTGCCATATCGCGCGATCAGATCCTTGGCGATTTGCTTTGTGTCGCGCCGCGGAATGGCCAAGGCGAGCAAATATTCCACCAGCTCATGGTCGTGCAGCCCTTCGCCTTGCTGTTCAAAAAGCCGCTTGCGCAGACGCGCGCGGTGGCCGGTGCCATGATGTTCGATTTTCTCCGCGCCGTCCGCCATCAGCACTATCCTTTTGCGATCATGACCTTTTTGGTGATTTTTGCGACGGGTGCAAGTCGATTGACGCGAATGCCGTTGCAACCGGGCGGGCTTTCCCGCATTTAATGACGATGCGGACCGCTGCCGACGAAACACCGACAGACGACGCCGATGTGCAGCCCTTCCGGGGCGCGCGGTGGACGCGGCGTATTTTCGGCGCTGTTTCGCTTTTGTGTGTCGGATTGTTGGTGTTTGCATGGGGGCAGCGCAACAGCATTGCTGACCGGTTCGTGCAAAATGCCTTTGCTGCGCGCGGCGTTACAGCGACATATAAGATTGATACGATTGGCTTTCGCACGCAGCGTGTTCGCGACCTCGTCATTGGGAATCCCGCGCGGCCTGATCTCACGGCAAAGCTGGTTGAAATTGACGTGGCGCTGAATTTTTCCGGCGTCAACTTGCGCGATGTGCGTGCCGACGGGGTGATGCTGCGCGGGCGGTACGCCAATGGCCAATTGTCCTTTGGTGAGCTGGATAAGTTTGCCGATCCCACATCAACCGAGCCGCTGGAGCTTCCCGACATTGCGCTATCGCTTAAAAATGCACGGGCGCAGATTGAAACACCATGGGGGATATTCGACGCCGCAGCGCATGGCAGCGGCCTGCTGCGGAACCGCTTTGCGGCAAATCTTTCGGTGCGGTCGCAGGGCATCGCAGTCGCGGATTGCACCGCATCTGCCGTAAAGTTCGACGGAAAGCTGATGCTCGAATGGCGTGAACCGCGATTGGTCGGGCCGATAACCGCTACAGCGGCGAAATGCGCAGATGCTGGGCTTGCGATAGCTGCGCCGCGGCTGGATGCGGATATGAAGCTGTCCGAACGGCTTAACCGATGGGATGGAACGCTGGGTTATGCGGCGACCCATCTGGTTGTCCCCACAGCGCAGATGAAGGACCTTGCGGGCAAACTGTCGGTGGATGGCAATCTGAAGCGCACCAATTTTGCGCTGCTGCTCGACAAGGGGACATTGCGATCAGCACCTTTGTCGGTTGGCCGATTGCAACTGGCGTCAAAGGGATATGCCGGGCTGGCAAATGGCCGTCTGGCGTTGAGCGTTTCGGGCAATGCCGCATTGGCCAATGGCGCGCTGGATCGCGGCACCGTCGGTGATCTGCGCGGTCTGGTTGCGCAAACGCGGGCGACACCAATCGGGCCCATTGTCGCGCGGATGGCTCCAGCGCTGCAGCGCGCGGGGGACCGATTTGCGGCGCAGCTGGATTTCGCATCCTTTCAGGACTTTCAAGGGCGGCTGGGCGGCGACATCAGCGCGCTATCGCTGACCAGTGCATCGGGTGTTCGCCTGCGGCAGATTGGCAGCTTTGGCGTTTCGGGTTCCCCCAAAGGGTGGCGGCTGAATGCGCCTGCGCAATTGACATTGTCCGGTACGAACGTGCCGAACACGCGGCTGTCGCTCGCGCAGACGGGGCAATCATGGTCGGGCAGTCTGGTTATTGCGCCATATACAGCGGGCAGCGCGCGTCTGGCGGTGTCCAACCTTGCGTTCAATGGCAATCCGGGCGGCGCATGGCGGTTTCAGGGGCAGGCGAAAATGTCGGGACCATTGCCCGGTGGTTTTGTCACCGGGCTGAACTTGCCCATCGCCGGCCGATATGAAGCGGGCGCGCTGTCTCTGTATGATGCGTGCCAAAATGTCCGGTTCGACTCGCTGAAAATATCGTCTTTGGCGCTGCGCGGCGATATGTTGCGGCTGTGCCCCGACCGTGGCCGGTCGATGTTCGCCACGGGCAATGGAAAGCCAACCTTTGCGACCAATATCGCTGATTTTAGAGCGAACGGAAATCTTGGCCGCACGCCGATATCGGGACGCAGCGCGACGGTCCGGTTCAGTCTGGATGAAGGCTTCACCGCGACGGATGTCCGCATCACGCTTGGCGCAGAGGGCGGGCAAAGCACATTTGATATGGCCGCTTTATCGGCGCGCTTCGGACAAGATGGAATATCGGGCGCGCTGTCGGGCGGGGCAGGGCAGATTGGCAATGTGCCGCTGCTGATGAACGACGCATCGGGTGACTGGCGCTACGCCGATGCCATATTGACGCTGAATGGCCGGTTGGGCGTGACCGACGCGGAACAGGTCGACCGATTTAAGCCGATGATCGTGCCGGACATGCTTCTGACGCTGGAAAATGAAGTAATCACCGCGTTTGGCCACGCGGTGGAACCAACAACGGGTACGCCTGTCGCCGATATCGACATTCGCCATGCACTTGGCAGTGCCACTGGACGCGCGCTGCTGGCGGTGAACGATCTGCGCTTTACCGAACGGTTTCAGCCGGATTTGCTTACCCCGCTGGTTTTGGGTGTGGCAGCAAATGTCGATGGCACGATATCCGGCGATGGCCGTATCGAATGGGATGCGCAGGGCGTCCGCAGCACGGGCAAGGTCACCACGCGCGGCATGAACCTGGCCGCCGCATTCGGTCCCGTTGAAGGGCTTACCACCGAAATCGTCTTTGCCGACCTTTTGGGGCTTGAGACTGGCCCATCGCAAGTGGCGGAGATTGCATCGGTCAATCCCGGCGTTCCGGCGCTGGGTGGGAAGCTGAGCTATCGCTTGCTTCCCGACCGGCGTGTGGCAATTGAATCGGGCCGCTGGCCTTTCGCCGGTGGCGAGCTGATCTTGGAGCCCACCATTCTCGATTTCGATGTGGAGTCCGAACGGAGCCTGACGTTCCACGTTGTTGGCGTGCATGCCGACAAGCTTTTGGAAGGATATAATTTCCAGAATTTGCGCGTGACAGGTGTGTTCGACGGCACCTTACCGATGATATTCAATCAGGACGGCGGCCGAATTGTTGGCGGCAGCCTCGTGTCGCGTGAGGGCGGTGGTGAGGTGAGCTATCTGGGTGAGCTCACGTATAAAGACATGGGCACATTCGCCAATTATGCGTTCAACGCGCTGCGCTCGATCCGTTATTCGACACTGACCATTGGCGTTGGGGGTGACCTTGACGGTGAAATCGTGACCGACATCAGCTTTACCGGATTGCAGCAAGGCAGCCTTGCCAAGCGCAACTTCATCACGCGCCAACTGGCCCGCATTCCCATTAAGTTCAACGTCAGCGTAACTGCGCAGTTTATGATGCTGATCGGGTCAATCCGTGGCTATTATGACCCGAATTACGCGGCAGAACGGGATTTGCCATATTTGCTGCAACAACAGCCAACGCACACCGATGCCAAAACCACGCCATCCGTTGAACCAACAAAAGAAACAGCCAATGAATGACCTATTCAGCAAAGGGAAAGCGACCATGCCGCACAACCGTCATCAATTGACGAACCGCAATGATAATGCGATTCGCCGCCTTATGGGAAAAATGCTGCTTTTATTCACACCGTTGATGGTGTCTGCCTTGGCCGGTTGCGTGCAAGTTACTGCCCCGGACAAGCCCATCGTCATCAACCTCAACATCGCGATCCGGCAGGAAATTTTATACAAGCTGGCTGCGGCGTCCGAGAAAGTGATTGAACAGGAACCGGGAATATTCTGATGAAAAATTCTGTTGAAATGACAATTGCCGCTCTGTTGCTCGGCGCGACGGCGACCAGTGCGATGGCCTATCAAGCCGGCCGCGACCCTGCATATCAAAGTGCGCGGGAAGCAGGGTTGGTGGGTGAGAAGCCCGATGGCTATTTGGGTTTCGTCAGCGCGCCTTCCCCCGCCATCAAAGCTTTGGTCGAGGACATCAATATTAAGCGCAGAGCGGCCTATTCCAAAGAAGCGCTCGCCAATGGTGCAACCATTGAGGAAATGGCGCTGCGCACCGGATGCCGCTTGATCGCCGAACGCACCGTCGCGGGTGAAAAATACCAGACGCCGTCGGGTCAATGGAAAACCCGTGATTCCAGCGCGCCTGAATTGGACCCGCGCTGTCCTTAATTCCGCCATTCGCCAAACTGAAAATACCGGGCCGGGGCAGTGATGCTTCGGCCCTGTCTGTTGCGACGCAACATTCTTGGCGACGCGCTGTTGACTTGATGAAGGCGCTCTCCTAAAGCGCCGATGCCTAGGCGGGGTTGCCCCGATTGCGTGGCGGTTCCGTGTGTTTATTTGGATGGAATCACATG
>CAZCXQ010000122.1:0-1326 GCA_964502655.1 uncultured Sphingorhabdus sp. | reverse complement strand
CCGGGCAGGATGATAAAGGCAAAAGTGACGCCCGGCTCGTGTCGTTGGATATGCAGCTGAAAGCGGCGCGGAAAGCCGAAGCAGAACGCTCAGGTCAGGATCAGGCTCCAGCCAAAGGAATGCGGCAAGGGAACAGGGTTTTAACCGAGTTGGTCGCGGGTCCTGCTGGTGGTGCTTTGGTTGGCTGGGTCTTGGACCGCTGGCTGGGTATCGCGCCTGCGCTCCTGTTGACCTGCATGTTCTTGGGCATTGCAGTCGCCTTCAGGAATATAATAAAGATTTCAGCAGAGCGTCCGGACTAAACCGGGCGCTTGATGTGTATATAACAGGGTAGTGAACGTGGCAGGCGAAAGCGGCAAAATCGATCCGATGTACCAGTTCAAGATTGAGCCGCTCGCGCAGCTTAACCTTGCAGGTTACGACGTCTCCTTCACCAACTCATCGTTGTTCATGGTGCTCGTCCTTGGCGCGCTTTGGGTGTTCATGGCGGGCGGAATGAAGCGCGAAATGGTCCCCGGCCGCTGGCAGATGGCCGTTGAAGGCGTAACGGGCTTCATCAACAACATGCTGACCGCAAATGTCGGTCCCGAAGGCAAGAAATATGTGCCTTTGGTGTTCTCGTTGTTCATGTTCATCCTGATGGCGAACTTCATGGGCATGATGCCTTTTGGTATCGTCCCCGGCGTGCATCCTTTCACGATCACAAGCCATTTGACCGTCACCGCCGTGCTGGCATTGTTCAGCTTTGGCACCGTATTGGTTGTTGGCTTCTGGCGGCATGGCCTGCATTTCTTCAGTCTGTTTGTTCCGCATGGCACGCCATGGTGGTTGCTCTGGCTGATCCCGGTCATCGAACTGTTCTCATTCATGATCCGCCCATTCAGCCTCGCGCTGCGTTTGTTCGTCGCGATGACCGCTGGGCACATCATGATGAAGGTGCTTGCCGGATTTGTGATTAACGGTTTGAATGCAGAAGCCGCTTGGGTGCCGATGATTGTCAGCTTCCCGGCCTTTGTTTTGATGATTGGTATTACCCTGCTTGAACTGCTCGTTTGTGCTATTCAGGCGTATGTTTTTGCACTTTTGACGTCGCTGTACATCAACGACGCCGTCAATTTGCACTAAGATTTCAACCACTAAGTTTTATTTTAACAGGAGTTATTATCATGGACGCAGAAGCAGCCCAAATGATCGGTGCCGGTCTGGCAGCAATTGGTGCCGGTATCGCCGCTGGCGGTGTTGGTAACGTTTTTAGCTCGTTCCTTCAGGGCGCGTTGCGTAACCCAGCAGCAGCTGACAGCCAGCAGGGCCGTCTGTTCATCGGCT
>CAZCXQ010000121.1:0-6433 GCA_964502655.1 uncultured Sphingorhabdus sp. | reverse complement strand
CCTATATCGCCGCTACAAGGTTGCATTACGGGAAAACACCGGTGCCTGATAGGGCCGGACCGTAAGTGGCCAGTAAGCGTTCAATTTTAAAATTTCGGGGTAAAGTTTTTATGGCTAAAGTTATTGGTATCGACTTGGGCACGACAAACAGCTGCGTTGCGGTAATGGACGGCGGCAAGCCCAAGGTCATCGAAAATGCGGAAGGCGCACGTACGACGCCATCGATCGTGGCCTTTGCTAAGGACGGCGAGCGTCTGATTGGTCAACCGGCAAAGCGTCAGGCCGTCACCAATCCGGAAAGCACGATTTTCGCAGTGAAGCGCCTTATCGGCCGCCGCTTCGACGATCCAATCACCAAGAAGGATACAGAGCTTGTTCCCTACAACATCGTTAAGGGCAAGAATGGCGACGCATGGGTAAAGGCTGGTGGCGAAGATTATTCGCCATCGCAGATTTCGGCGTTCATCCTTCAGAAAATGAAGGAAACGGCAGAGGCCTATCTGGGCGAAACCGTCACGCAAGCCGTTATCACGGTTCCTGCGTACTTCAACGACGCCCAGCGTCAGGCCACGAAGGATGCTGGCCAGATTGCGGGTCTTGAAGTTCTGCGCATCATTAACGAGCCAACCGCCGCTGCGCTTGCATATGGCATGGACAAGGATGAGAATAAAACCATCGCGGTCTATGACCTTGGCGGCGGTACGTTCGACATCTCGATCCTCGAAGTTGGCGACGGCGTGTTCGAAGTGAAATCGACCAATGGCGACACGTTCTTGGGCGGTGAAGACTTTGACAGCAAGCTTGTCGAATTTTTGGCCGCAGACTTCCAAAAAGCAGAAGGCATTGACCTGACCAAGGACAAGCTGGCGCTTCAGCGTTTGAAGGAAGCGGCTGAAAAGGCGAAGATTGAACTGTCATCGACACAGACGACTGAAGTCAACTTGCCGTTCATCACCGCTGACCAAAATGGTCCAAAGCACCTGGTGAAGACGATCACCCGTGCCGACCTTGAAAAGCTGGTCGATGACCTCATCAAGCGCACGTTGGATCCTTGCAAAAAGGCTTTGGCTGACGCTGGCCTGAAGGCCGACGCCATTGACGAAGTCGTCATGGTTGGCGGTATGACCCGCATGCCAAAGGTACGTGACGTTGTTAAGGCGTTCTTCGGCAAGGAGCCGCACACTGGCGTGAACCCTGACGAAGTTGTTGCCATGGGCGCAGCTATTCAGGCAGGCGTGTTGCAGGGCGACGTTAAGGACGTGTTGTTGCTGGACGTAACGCCGCTATCGCTTGGTATCGAAACATTGGGCGGTGTGTTCACCCGCATGATCGACCGTAACACGACGATCCCGACCAAGAAGAGCCAAGTCTACTCGACTGCGGAAGATAACCAGAATGCGGTTACCATCCGTGTGTTCCAGGGCGAGCGTGAAATGGCCGCGGATAACAAGCTGCTCGGCAATTTCGACCTTGTCGGAATTCCACCCGCACCGCGCGGCGTGCCGCAGGTTGAAGTGACATTCGACATCGATGCCAACGGCCTTGTCAGCGTAACCGCAAAGGACAAGGGCACCGGCAAGGAACAGCAGATCAAGATCCAAGCTTCGGGCGGTTTGTCCGACGCCGACATTGATCAGATGGTCCGTGATGCCGAAGCATTTGCTGAAGAAGACAAAAAACGTCGTGAAGCTGCCGAAGCCAAGAACAATGCCGAAAGCCTTGTGCACACGACCGAAAAGCAGTTGTCTGAGCATGGCGACAAGATTGACGCTGCGCTGAAGGGCGAAATCGAAGCGGCTGTTGCGGAAACCAAGACCGCCATCGAAGGTGGTGATGCCGAAGCGATGAAGGAAAAGGCAACGGCCTTGGCGCAAATCGCGATGAAGCTTGGTGAAGCCATCTACAAGGAAGAGCAAGCGGCGGCATCGCCGGGCGCTGCGACCGAAGAAGCTCCTGCGGATGATAATGTTGTCGATGCAGAATTCTCCGAAGTCGAAGACGACAAGAAAGACTGATGTTGAAAATTCCCGACTGTCGCCACCGAAACGCAGCGACGGTCGGGAAGCCGGGGGGTAGTCAGTCATGAATCTTGACATCGATTATTACGAATTGTTGGAAGTCGAGCGGACAGCGGATGAAAAGACGCTGAAATCCGCCTATCGCCGGATCGCGATGGAATGCCATCCCGACCGCAATCCCGGCTGCGACAAATCCGAAGCCAGATTTAAAGCGGTCAGCCAGGCCTATGATGTCCTGAAAGATCCGCAAAAACGTGCGGCTTATGACCGTCTTGGCAAAGCCGCGTTTGAAAATGGCGGCATGGGCGGCGGCGGCCAGGGCGGTGGTGGCTTTGGTGACTTTTCCGACATATTCGAAAGCTTTTTCGGCGATGCCTTTGGCGGACGTCAGCGTGGCCCCGCACGCGGTGCAGACTTGCGCTATGATCTTGAAATTTCACTCGACGAAGCGTTCCATGGCAAGGATGCCGAAATCACCATCGACGTGGCGACGGCTTGCGGCACCTGTGAAGGGACAGGCGCAACCCCGGGTTCGGGCAAGCGCCGTTGCAACCTGTGCGCGGGGCACGGCAAGGTGCGCGCGCAGCAAGGTTTCTTCGTGGTCGAACGGACATGCCCGACCTGTCATGGCCGGGGTGAAGTTATCGAAGACCCATGCCGTGTCTGTGCCGGCGAAGGCCGCAAGGACGAACGCAAGACCATATCCGTAAATATTCCGCCCGGCGTGGATGAAGGCACCCGCATTCGGGTTGCGGGCAAAGGCGAAGCCGGGCCTTATGGCGCGGCCGCCGGTGACCTGTACATCTTCATCCATCTGTCGCGGCACAAGGTGTTTGAGCGCGACGGCACGACATTGTTCTGCCGTGTGCCCGTAAGCTTCACCACAGCGGCGCTGGGCGGCGAAATCCGTATTCCGGGCCTCGATGGTGCCGAGCACCTCATCATCGTTCCAGAGGGCATCCAGTCGGGTAAGCAGCTGCGCCAGCGCGGGGCAGGGATGCCCGTCCTGCAAGGACGCGGACGCGGCGACATGGTCATCCAAATCGATGTTGAAACGCCGTCCAAGCTGTCAGCGCGTCAAAAAGAGATCTTGCGTGAGTTCCGCGAAACCGAAACCGGTGAGGAATGCCCGCAATCGACTGGCTTTTTTGATAAGCTTAAAGGGATTTGGGACGGCATCGCGACGTGATTGCGATATGGTGAAATGATTGGTCAGATTTCGATCTGGTCAATCTCATTCCGCAATGATGCGATCAGCGGCTGGACATATTTCAGCCGATCCTGCTCCTCATCCAATATCGCATGGAAGGCGAGCCTTTTGTAAGCCCGCACCCTTTTTTCGGCGAAGTCATGACCGGCGGGAAGGGACGACACCAAAATGTCGATGAGCCGTTCCGCGCCGTGCAACCGCCCCCACAGATAATCATTCTCGCGATAAGACCGGCTGAAAAAAGCGCCGAAATTGTTGAATTCTATGCCCTTCAACGTGGCAGCAGCGCCACCTTTGCGGATGGAGTTGCAGTCTTCGGGTGAAATGCGGTCCACTTTGACGGGGTCAAATTCGTCGAACCCTTCATCCTGCAACAATGGCAAGGTCGCGATGTCGTAGAGCGCATAACCGAGATAGCCGAGCAGCATGGCGCGGCGGGCCTCCACCGGCAGTGCGAGGAGCGCTGCGCACAATATCGCATCCACACGCAGGTCTGTTTGGACGAGGTCGCGCTGTGCCGCCAAATGGTCTATGAGCCCGGCCGGATTGATAACGCCCGCTTTTGCGGCAATGGCAAAATCGACGCCTAGAAATTCGGCCGTTTCCAGATCCAGATACATTGCCAGACAGCGGTAAATAGCATCACGGATCTGCGTGATGTCCTTTTCGGGGACGTCGATGACATTTTCGACCTCCTCCGTCAGATGCCGTGCAAGGAAACGGAGCCGGCGAATTCTGAACCGTAGATCATGCGTGCCAAAAAAGGCGATGGACTGTTTGCTCGCTTGCTTGCCGCCGTCTTGCGGCATGCGGTCCAACCCCCGTGTTCTGATTTCCGACCACAAAGCGGCTCTCAAGTCGCGGAAAAACCCGTTGTTGGCATCGGGCAGGCTACGCCGCGCGGTCGCCACAATATCGTCGACGACGCCCGCAAGCTTCAGATGGCCATAAGCCCGATAGCTGAAGCCAGCGGCAAGTATCGCCTTTTCCTGCGCAGATTGGCGCCATTTCTGCATGCGGACGGCGGTCGGCTGGCTCAGGAACCACGTCTTGCCCAGCAGTGCCTCGACGGTGGTTTCGACTTCGTCCCGTAGGCTGTCGATCACCTGTCGCATCCGTTCGATCCGTTCCGACCGGCCCGAGATTTTTTCCAAGCTATCGCGGATCGGTTGCTCCCGCGGGATGTTCGATGTCGCGCCAAATATCGTTGCGAAAAAGCCGGGCGGTTTGCGCGGGTTGTCGGCGCTGCCATCTGCATTGCGCCGACCGAAGCGGAAACTTGGCCGGCCGGGCTTTGGGTCAATATAGACAAAGCGTCGGTCGACTTCGCGGCGCGCCGGGCGGTTGCGCAGGGCAGCAATCGCCTGATTAAACGGCGCGTTGGCGAGAACGGAACCGTCAATCAGCATGGTGTCTTCCGCTGCATTGGCGGCAAATTGCTGCGGTAATATGCGTTTCAGAAATGCGTTCCGTCCCAGCCACGGCACATTCTCGCGCGCAAGCAATCGGTCTAGTTCCCGCACCGAAAAGGGCGGGAAGGCCCCCGGGAAGCTGGCGGTCGCGCGCGCCGCAAAGATGAGTTCGGCCATATCGGCAAGGTCCGTCCGCCCGCGTGTCGAAAAGTCGACGGTGATCCGGTGCTCAGACTCCGTCACCTCGGGCGGACTGTTCAGGCGCAAGACTCGATCATGCCCGTTAAAATCGGTGACCGTCACAAACAGGTCGAGCGGTTGGTTGACGGGTAAAAGCGGCGATCCGGCTTTGCTTGCCTCCATGGCCTTCAACGCATCCAGCAATAGCTTGGAAAACACGTTGCCGCCAAAGGGCGGTGCGAACCAGCGGGCACGGACGAAGCGCGACAGCTTGGTTGCCACCTCTTCCTGTGCTTCCTTCGCGACCGTCTGTTCAACCGCGCCGCCGCGCCGCCGCAAGATCAACCACGCAATCGGTGTTGCCCAAAATTTGGAGAAGCGCGACAGCGGGCGGGCGTCGGGGTCAAGCAGCACGTCCACATCCGCCATTTCAAGCCACATATCGGTCAGCGGCTCCAGCGATTGTCCTGTGACAATGGCTTGGGACAGAAATATGCCGTTGATGCCGCCCGCGCTGGACCCGGCGATAATATCGGTCAGCACGCGCAGCTTCGTTCCGCTGACTTGTGATATTTCGGCGAGGAGGTCGTGATAGACGGACTCGCTGCCGCCCGTTGCGGGCGCTGCATCATGGAATGCGCGGCTGGCGCGGACCATATGCCAAATCTCACGCGTGACGCCATGCATGTAGATGGCAAGGCTTACCCCGCCATAACAAATGAGCGCCAGCCGAAGTTCTTTTTCACGCATGCCGATGGTGTGACACCGCCAAAGGGCGTGCGCAAGCACCTATGCGTGCTTTTTACAGCTTGAGTTCTTGATATGTTCTGATAGTTTCGGTCCATGGCAAAGGCAAAGCGCAAATATGTGTGTCAGGCATGCGGTTCCGAAGCGAACCGTTGGCAGGGGCAATGTGACGACTGCGGCGAATGGAATACGCTGGCGGAAGAAGCGAGCGCGACGGTCTTTGAGCTGAAGCATCATTTGCATTCGGGCGGACGTTCGGTCGAACTTTCGGGGCTGAACACCGACATCAAGCTACCCGATCGCGCCTCGACCGGCATTGCCGAGTTCGACCGCGCGCTGGGTGGCGGCCTTGTGCCGGGGTCAGCGACGTTGTTGGGCGGTGATCCCGGCATTGGTAAGTCTACGTTGCTGTTGCAGGCGGCGGCCAATCTGGCGCGGCGTGGCCTAAGCGTTGCGTATATTTCGGGCGAAGAGGCTGTCGACCAAGTGCGTTTGCGCGCACGGCGGCTTGGGCTGGGCGATGCGCCCGTGCAATTGGCGGCCGCAACCTCGGTCCGCGACATATTGACGACGATGGGGAAGGGCGCGCCGCCCGCCTTGCTGGTGATTGACTCGATCCAGACGATGCACAGCGATTTGATTGAAGGCGCGCCGGGCACCGTCAGCCAAGTGCGGGCATCGGCGCAAGAGCTGATCCGTTTTGCCAAAGAGCGTGGCTCTGCGTTGATGCTCGTTGGCCATGTCACCAAAGACGGAACGATTGCCGGACCGCGCGTGCTTGAACATATGGTCGATACGGTGCTGGCGTTTGAAGGTGAGCGAAGCCATCAATATCGCATATTGCGCGCATCGAAGAACCGTTTTGG
>CAZCXQ010000120.1:0-6449 GCA_964502655.1 uncultured Sphingorhabdus sp. | reverse complement strand
GAACGGCGGATTACGCCGTCGGACGCGATCCTTGGCCTATTGCTCAAACGCGGCGATATGGCGGGGACGGGCGCGCTGCCGGGGGGCAAATTGCCCGACGATCTGTTGAGCTTTGACGAATGGCAACGGCACAAGCGCTTTGACGATTATGGGCAGAAGATCGAGATTGAGGACCCCGAAAAATCGAAGGATAAGTTCATCGCCAAGCTGACCGAAATCCGCAACCGGTTGAAAGAATATGGGCGGCAAGGCGTGGCATGCCCCACCTGTCATCAGCCGCTGCCCGACGGGTGGCCGAACCAGTCCATGGCGGTGCTGGTGGCGTCGGGATTGGTGGGCCCTGACGAGCTGTTTGATGATTAGTCGCGGAAATTCATCGCCGCCGGGTTGCTGATCCCGGCGACTTGAATGAATTGCGGTTTGCTTTTGGGGGTGTCGTCATTGGCTTGGGCGACGCTGGCCAAGAGGTAGGACGAAACGCGGTGGCGCGTGCACAGGCCGCCTGCGCCATCGCTGACCAACGGGGTTTCAAACTCGACCGCGATCATTGCGTCCTGCGAACGGGTGACGGTGCACACGACCAATTGCCCCTCCAATAAATCGAGCACAAGATTGGTGCCTTCGGGAACGTTCAACAAGCCATCGATCAGCGCGCCGGTTTTCGACAGGTTGCGCATCAATGCTTCATAACGGTGGTCGTCATGGATGATGCCAACGCGCCGAAACACCGAACGGCGTTCGGGGCGGTGGCGCAGCGGGCCGTCGGGAATGATGCGCAATTCGCCGTTCGCCATGCGCGCCAGCAGCGTTTCCTGATCCATCGCCTTTGCGTAAATCCACCCCTGGATAAGGCGCGCGTTCATGCCGCGCACAATCTCAAGCTGGTCAAATGCCTCTACGCCTTCGACCGTGGTTTCCATGCCCAATGCTTCGGATAGGCTGATGATCGCGGCGATGATCTTGGCGCTGTTCTGGTCCTTTTGCGTGCAGCCTTCGACAAAGGTGCGGTCGACCTTGATCTTGTCAAACGGGGCGGAGCGCAAATAGCTTAATGACGAATAGCCCGTGCCGAAGTCATCCAGCGCAAGGCGAACGCCAAGGTCTTTGAGCGCGCGGAAAATATTGTCGATCGTTTCGAAGTCGCCCATGAACACGCTTTCGGTGAGTTCAAGTTCCAGACGATCGGGTTCAAGCCCGGACACCCGCAGCGCATGCGCGACGGTGTCGATCAATTCCGAGTGCGCGAACTGGGCGGCGGACACATTGACCGCGACGCGCACCGATTTGGGCCAGGCCATCGCGTCCATGCACGCCCGGTTCAGCGCCCATGCGCCAATATGGTTGATAAGGTCGGATTCCTCGGCAATCGGCACGAAGACGCTGGGGCTTATCGGCCCGCGTTCGGGGTGGTCCCAGCGCATCAATGCTTCAAATGCGACCACCATATTGTCGTCGGTGCGGACGACGGGTTGGTAATGCAGCGCCAGCGCATCATTGGCGAGGGCATCGCGCAGGCCGTCTTCAAGCAAGCTGCGTTCGGCGGCTTCGTCTTTCAATTGTGCCGCGTAAAAGCGGAATTGCCCGCGTCCGCCATTTTTTGCGGCGTACAGCGCAAGGTCGGCATTGTCGATCAGGTCCAATTTTTCGACGCCGTCATAGGGCGAAATCGCGATGCCGATCGAGATGCCGATGGTCGCGCGCTTGTCGTCGATGATATATGGTTGCGAGAGGATCTGGATGAGCTTGTTCGACAGTTCGCCCAGCTTACCACGGTCATCAAGGTCAGGCAGGATGATCTGGAATTCATCGCCACCCAAGCGGCCGATCTCGCCCGCGCTGCCGACCGCGCGTTCAAGGCGGCGGGCCACTTGGCGTAGCAACGTATCACCCGCCGTATGGCCAAGCGTATCGTTGACGATTTTGAACCGGTCGAGGTCAAGCATCATCAGCGCGCAGCTGCGCTTGGCGGCTTTATACGCGGCGAGCGTGCCCTCCAGCTTTTTGTCCATGCGGTGGCGGTTCGCAAGGCCGGTGAGCGAGTCAAATTCGGCGAGGCGCGAGTCCACGAGCTTGCGCTCATGTTCGATGGTGATGTCTTTTGCGCTGCCGCGATAGCCTTGGAACGTGCCGGCTTTGTCGAACTTCGGATGGCCCGATAGCGACCACCATGTTTGCCGGCCACGGCCCTGTGGTCGGCTGAGGGTAAAGCGCACCGTGTGGTCGACGATCCTGTGACGCGCGGTCATCTGGAAATTTAGCGGCCGTTCCGAACGCTCACCGGGCGTCGACGCGTCGGTTTCAAACAGCTGCGTGATGGGGCGCGCGAGCAATTCCTGCACGGGCCGGTTCAGCTTTTCAGCCGCGTTTTCGGAGATATAGATCAAACGGCCTTGGGCATCTGTGGCCCATAGCCAGCCAATACCCGCATGTTCGAAGTCGTCGAGAATTTCGAGGCGCCGGTTGATGTCGGTAGGCGTAATGACCGCCGCACCATAGCCCCCCGAAATGCTTTTTAATAACCGCGATACAGCCATCGTTACCCATCAAGCCAATGTGCAGGGACTGTGCTTCACCCCATGTCGCTGAATCTAAACGGCTTTGGTTACGATATTGCTAATGGCTGCAACGCTAAGGAAAAGCGTAGGTTTTTACAATATATAACAGGGCTTTACATCACTATTGTGCCTGGCTTCTATAGGGTTACCCCCGATTGCTTGAGAAATGCGATCAGCTTGCTGCGCCATTCCGGAATGATCATGACATTGGCCAATTTTTGATCAGCCGTATGTGCTTTTGGACCACACAGCGCACTGAATCTTTGCCAGTGGCGGTTGGCTTCGTCGATCCGGCCTTCTGATGCCGAAATCACCGTTTCTGCCGCATAATAAAATCGCAATTGTTCGGCCGTCTCGGGTGGTACCGATGGTTTGATGTCCGGAACTTTGTCGATCCGATTTTGGCTTACCGCGGCAAATGTTAATAACAGCCGCCCCCGGTCTATTAAGGGACTTTGTGCCAACAACGCTTGGTCAAATATGCCTTTGGCGTTGGGATGATTGCACGATGGGGATAATGCCGCAAGCGCCGCGGTGAAAACCGGATTGACCGAATGCTGGTCCAGCGTCCGGTTGGTGTACACAATAGCCGCCGGGCAATCTCTTGCGAGATAGGATGCTGTCGCCATTGCGAAATTCGCCCATGGGTCCCTTGGATTGGCGTTTACGGCCTGCCGCGCAAACAATACCGAGCGCTTGATGGCGGATTTCGGCTGGACTCTGCTGCTTGATCTTTCAATCTCAAACATAGCGCGCATGCCCAATAGCGTCGGCGCGATGGTCTGTTCCTGCACGGGTTTGCCAAAGCAATCGTCCAGTGGTGATTCCATGCGCGGATCGCGACTGCGAATAAATTCGAAATACTTCAACATGCATGGATAGCCCCCGGCGGTGCTGTCGCGGAGCCGAACTGTTTCGTTCAGCGTCACCGCGCCAACTGGGCCCATGATGTCACCCAATAAGGGTGTCAGTTGGGCCGATGCCGCGACGGGATCGACGGGCAGCAGAACGGACTGATTCCACAAAACGGTGTCATTGCCCGATTCTTCCACGCTTACATATAAGGTGGCGTGTGACGTGCTGGTTACCACAAGCCGTGTGTTCACCCGATAGGCTTCTTTTTGTTGATGGGCTTGATCGGAACGACGGCCGATCCGGACGCGCGCCGATTTAAAGCGGGGCAGATCGGCCTCATATGCGTTTCGAATTGCCCCGACCAAGGGCATTAATTCCAATTCTCCACCCGTCGCGATCGGCATAATTTTGACGACAGGGCTAAAACTGGCGGTTTCCGGCGTAGCAGCATATTGATAGCTAAAGAACGCCATCGCGGCGATACCTATGCCGGCCGCGATACCCGTCGATCCCCGCCATTTATGAACCCATTCGAAAAATTTTCCCGCGCTTTTGTCCGGTTCGGTTGACGGGTTTCGCCTGGTGGTGTTGCCGCCAGTCAACGACTTGTCGGTTGTCGGATTGGTTGGGGCTTGCGCGCTGGCAACCTCCTGTAACCGGTACATCGTTGGATATGCGATAGAAGGAATGGCAATGCGGACGACATAGGACCCCGCTTGCACATATAAACACAGTCGGTCCGACGGCGCGTTTTTTGCGTAATAGCTCTCAAGCGCCTTGCGTAGCCGGATCATCTGCACACGGGCAGAGCTGTCAGAAGACGGATCGAAATCTACCGACCGACCAAGCCCGTCTACTGCGATGGTATAGGATTTTAGGTCCTCGCCGCGCCCGGCGATTGTTTCGTTAACAAGATACCTCAATAATGCGCTTAATGTCGGAGAGCGACGGAAGCTAGCGTCCGCTAAAACAGCTTCGGCTTCCGCTTGGAGATGCAAGCGACGTTCACCGTCGTCTTTCAATCTGTCCATTGCACCTCGTTCGGATTTGAATGTGACCGGATGTAGAATACATATATTAGTTACAAATGAAACCCTTCGAAAGCATATTCACGTCGGTTGTGTAACGTTACATGCATATGCAAACGCGCGGATGACGGGGGTTCCCAATTCCGGACCGTTACAAACAGGTTCAACCTAACCGCTCCGTTACAAGTTGGCCATAATTTCCACATGAATGGTCGCCTGCTGACTCGGTAGCGGATTTCTCGCAATGTTGGTCGACATCGGGACGTTCGCAGCCGCCAGTTGCCCCTCAACTGGTTTGAATGTCTTTGGCGATAATTCTGTCACCATGTGCATGTCATATGTGGATGGTGGCGGGGGCATAACATCCCGGAGTCCGGGGTCGTATGATGGCATCACGCTATCATTAAAATTGCTGCTCGCCCCCGGCAGCACAAGGTTTGAGGATATAATATGTAAAATCATATCGCGCCGTCGTGGATCACGAAAATGGATGCGGTGCATCGCGCCCAATGGATCGTTCGAAACAGAAAGAAGATAACTGCGTGATCCTTTCCGAAATTGCCCAAATTCTTGATGTGCCGGTCGTTATTTTGGCGTGTCAGCACAGCGATGGTGCCAATCGCGATGCGATATTCGGGATTGAACTCGGCGTCGACCGGGCGGGCTTTGCGGCAGCCTTTGGGGCACAATGCGGCAGGGGGACAACCGTCGTCCCCAATCTTGCGGTACATCCACAGCTCAGCCAATGGGCAGACCCGCTGCTCCTGCGTGGGCTGAAGTTCATGGTTGGTGTGCCCTTATATGATGCCAATGGCGAGCGTTCCGGCAGCATCGGCGTGGTTACCACGCAGACGCATGTGGCCCAGCATGGAATTCGGGTGCATCTTTTAAAAGAACTCGGGACGGCCTTTCTCGCGCAAGCTGGCTAAGCCGCGCCCATTGGTTTGGCTGGCTTTTCCATGCAAGCGCCGCTACAGCGACGGCGATGAATCCCGTAATCCTTGTCATGTCCGGCGGAGCGATAGGTGCAGCACTGCGCTATGGCCTGTCGCGTGCGCTGCCCATGAACGTCGGCGGATGGCCATGGCCGACCTTTGCCGCGAACCTGCTTGGCGGGCTGGCCATGGGGTTGCTGGCGGCATGGCTGGTGCGCGGCGATGGAGCCGCAGAGCCCTTGCGTCTGTTTTTGGGTGTGGGTGTTTTGGGCGGCTTTACAACGTTCAGCGCCTTCAGCCTTGAAATGGCGCAGATGGTGCAACGCGGGCAGGGCATGATGGCGGCGGCATATGCCGCGGTTTCGGTAATATTGGCATTGGGTGCGGTCTTCGCCGGAATGATGCTGGCAAGGACAATTTGGACATGAGTAAGCAAGACGAAAAAGGCATTCGACAATTCGTCGTCGCCCCTGATGATGATGGCATTCGCGTGGACCGTTGGTTCAAACGGCATTTGCCCGACGCATCGTTCAACATCGTGTCGCGTTGGGCGCGCACGGGGCAGTTGCGCGTTGATGGCAAGCGCGCGACGCCGGGCGATCGGCTGTTGGCGGGGCAAACGCTGCGCGTGCCGCCTGCCGATGTGTCCGCATCCTCCAGCGCGCGCCCGGTGCGCAAGCGCCGCGATCTGACCGAAGACGAAATGGAATTCGCGCTGAGCATGGTGATTCACAAGGATGACGCGGCGCTTGTCATCAACAAACCCGCTGGCCTCGCCACGCAGGGCGGCACCAAGACCGAGAACCATGTTGATGGTCTGCTCGACGCCTTAGGGTTTGAACTCGATAACCGGCCAAAGCTGGTGCACCGGTTGGACAAGGATACGTCGGGCGCGCTTTTGTTGGCGCGCACGTCGCGGTCGGCAGGGCATTTCGCCAAGGCATTTTCCTCACGCACCGCGCGCAAGGTCTATTGGGCGTTGGTCGTGGGCGTGCCCGACATCGCCGATGGTTTCATCGACCTGCCCATTGGCAAGCAGCCCGGCAGCGGCGGCGAGAAAATGCATGTCGACGAAA
>CAZCXQ010000119.1:0-6482 GCA_964502655.1 uncultured Sphingorhabdus sp. | reverse complement strand
CGATTATCTTCGCGGGGACGACGGTCGCCTTGCTGTTCCTGACGCGCTTCCTGGCGGCCGCGGAAATCGGCGAGTACGCGAAAATAATGGTCGGCAAATTGCAGGTGATATTCGGCGTTTACGCGGTCGCCGTTAAACTGCGCATCTTGCGCTAGCTTTTTGTATTTTTCCAGCATCTGCGCTGCGTTGCCGCGCGCACGATTGTCGATCTGGTTCTGATAGTCGAAACCGCTGCGGTTGTTATTTTGCTGGCGATTATTGTTGTTGCGACCGCGGCGACGATTGTTGTTCTGCTGCTGCCTGTTGTTGATATTCATCAGGGCTGACCCGTCCTCTTTTAACACTTAAAAATTGCAGGAAGCCCCAAAACCCAGTCTTTGGGTTACGCCAAGGTCGACCGAGACCTTGAAAAAATTTCCAACTGCGCTGGGGGCGGCTTCGCGCTAATCTCCGCAATTTACGGGTTTTGCTGCGATGCTTTTTAGCGTTAGCGGTTCGGTTGCGTGATTCCAAGCGAAAAGCGCAAGACGCGTGGATTGCCGGAAAGGTCGTGGGTTAATTCGGAGGTGAATCCTGAGTCGGCTCCCAATTTTGCGACGGATTTTGACTGGTTAAATCCGATTTCGAAGACCGCGATTCCGGTGGTTTTTAGCAGTTTTTTGAGGGTTTTTAGAAGTATGCGATAGTCGCGCAGACCGTCGGGTCCGGCGAAGAGGGCGCTGTGCGGTTCGTGGCGGGCGACCATGTCTGCAAGCGGGGTTGCGTCCTCAATATAAGGGGGGTTGCATAAAATGAGGTCGAATTGCCCCAAACCATCGGCCCACCCGTCCAAAGTCCAATCGCGCTGTTCAAAGTATGCGCGCCCGTCCAGCCCAAGCCGTGCCGCATTGCCCGATGCGACCGCGAGAGCCGCCGCGCTGGCATCAATGCCCACACCTTGCGCGTCCCCAAACACCGACAAAGCCGCCAGCAACAATGCGCCCGACCCCGTGCCCAAGTCCAAGATCCGCGCAGGCGCATCCCGCCCGGCAAAAGCCGCAACCGCCACCTCAACCACCGTTTCGCTGTCCGCACGGGGGATTAGCACATCGGGCGTCACATGCAGGTCAAGGTCCCAAAAGGCCTGCATTCCCGTGATATAGGCCACCGGTTCATCCGCCACCCGCCGCGCGAGATACGCCGCAAAGGCAGGCGGCACAGGAAGGTCATGCATTCGCAACAACATCGCCGACCGGTCGATTCCCAAGGCATGCGCCATCAACAATTCGGCGTCGAGACGCGGGGTCGCGCTGACAGGCGTCAGGGCATCGGTCGCATCGCGCAGCGTTGAGGCCAGATTAAGGGCAGGTCCGTCCATACCCCGCCCGTACCCCCAAGCCGGCCGAAAGCAAAGCGGTCCAACGCGCAAACTTCGGCGTTCACCGCATTTATTTCACCGCGCACGCACCCATCCGCCGACTTTGCACGTTATCGCCCGCAGAGGCATTCAATTGGAAGGAATCCCGAAATGAAGATTTTGAAGCGCACATTAATTTCCGGCCTGTCCGCACTGGCATTGACCGCGTGCTCAGGCAGCGAAACCAGCGACACCACGGCGACCGATACCGAAGTGGTACAGGAAGACGCGATGGCCACCGACAGCATGGCCGCAAGTGACGCCACCGGCGAAAAGAATATCGTCGCACTTGCCCAAGGCAACCCACAGGCATCGACTTTGGTGTCCGCCGTGACCGCGGCTGGCCTTGGCGAAACATTGTCGGGCACGGGCCCGTTCACGGTGTTCGCGCCATCCAATGCCGCATTTGCGAAGGTGGACAAGGCCACGCTTGACGGTTTGATGATGCCCGCCAGCAAGGCGAAGCTTGCGGCGTTGCTGAAATATCATGTCGTCGCCGGCAATGTGAAGGCGGCTGATCTGGCCAAGATGATCGCAGACGGCAACGGCACCGCAACGGTGACAACGTTGAATGGCGGCACGTTGAAAGCCAGTATGGACGGTGACAAGATTGTCCTGACCGATGCCAAGGGCGGCAAATCGACCGTGACCGCGGCAGATATGGTCGCGTCAAACGGCACGGTCCATTTGGTCGACACCGTCGTCATGCCATAAAGTTTCGGGCTGCTTCGGCGACCTGAATACGGGGGTGCTTGCCCCCAGTCCTCAAATTCCCCCTAGCAGGCGAAGAGGACAATATTGACCCCGTCCGGATCCCTCCCGCGGACGGGGTCTTTATATGTAAAAAGCAATGCGGCGGCCGGATGGATTGTCACCGTAGTTGGTCACCGTAATTCCCATCTCATTCGTCATCCTGAACTTGTTTCAGGATAACATGCGACGGTTGTTCGTTATCCTGGAGCCGGAGGCGTGCATCGCACAAACAAGTTCAGGATGACGAGAGGGGGGTGTGGAATGACGGGGGGAGACGACAGAGGCTGTCGGGATGCGGCGTGGGTTAGGAAGAATTTTGATTCACGCAGAGGCGCAGAGACGCAGAGGAGTTTTGCGGTTGTCGCACCTGTCCCGCAATTCTTCATGGCCCGGTCCGTCATCCTGAACTTGCTTCAGGATAACATGCGACGGTTGTTCGTTATCCTGAAACAAGTTCAGGATGACGAGGGGGAGTTTGTTTAGGACGCGGGAGGGGCGCGTTTGTTCGGGATGACGCATGTGTTGCCGTAATTCTGACAGTGCACATAATTACCTAATTAGTGCACTGTCACCGTAATTGCTGATGCCAGTGTCGCCAAAGGGACGCTCGCCTTCATCGATGGCAGAATAGGCGATCATCCGGCCCATTGTGTCAACATCTGCTTTGTCTTTACCTGTGCGGTCCCCAATACCGGCTATGGCATTGGCCACAGCACTATCAAAAAACGCGTCCCAAAGCTGCTCGCCTGCCGGGGTCCAGTTCTGTGTACCATGAATTTGATCCCATAATAATGCTACATGCAGCGACATCGCATGTAGATCGCCAGCACTTCTCGACCCTCGTGAGCTGGGCGGCGTGACCTCGGTGGCTTGTCTCGCTCGATTAAAGAACGGAGCATAGCCCAAACCCTCACCAACAACCGCCAGACCCGATATACCTGTCCTGTCGGTGGCATTTATGGGCCCGCTGCCATAGACCAGTGTCTGATCAACGCCGATCATCGAGCCAAGCGATGCAGCCCTGCGTGTATTTTCCGCCGCGTCCTCAAACGCCATATTGGCAAAGATGGTGCTTTGCTTACCATACAGCATTGCCGCATAGCCTGCCAGACCGCCACCCAGGCTGTGCCCGGTTGTCGTGATGTTCGCGGCGAACGGATCAGCGCCATCGCCTGCTACTGCACGGAAAAATTCAATCGTCAGACGCGCCTGATCGGTTAACCCGCCCGTCAACGCAAATGGCTGACCCACGCCAATCCCATATGCCCAAAAATCCGAGCCGGGGCCGTTACCAAACGGGTTGTTGAATAAACGGTCCGTCCCGCGATAGGAAATCACCCGCTCCCCATCGGCAAAGCCCGCAACACCAGTCATGTCGTAGGCGATGGCGTAAAAACCGGCGGCTACGGCACTTTCTGAGTTATCTTGCTGAGTAACAATAGCGTTACCAATTTTAACGCCGACTTCGTTTTTGTTACTCGCAATATCATTAGCCGAGAATTTGATACCTCTACCATAGCCACGGTTGTAGGAATCCATCGACAGGATGGCGAGAAATAGGTCCCTGTTCATTTTTGCAACCCTTGGCTAAATGCAAGTCTATTTAAGCTATTCGCTAATGTAATTGAGTCATTGTATCTGTGGCCATCTAGTTGGCGATCTTTATAACCACCCAACCACCCCAACCGCTTCTCAATCCCAGTCGTGACATCGTCATCGGTGACTTCCACGGTGATGCGTTTCAGGCGTATGCCGGGACCAAAGCTGGCGGCAAGGTTTGCGGGGTCGACGCGCTGCACCGATTTGGGGTCGTCGATGTCAGTAAAGGTAACCAGCATCGGATAGTCACCCTCCGCAACATCGGCGGGCGAACGGATGCCATCACCAGATGATATCCGCTGCGCGCTTTCCACCGATTTATTGTTATAGGCCGGATCGAGCGTTTTCATGGACATATAGGGCAGATCATCACGCCCTGCGCCAGCGACTGTCGTCAACAATGCAAACAGCGTCTTGCCACCCGGTAAATCGACCGCGATTGCCTCACCCCTAATGCTTGTGTGCGCATTTCCCATGTCTGGCGATAGCTTAATGTCTTTCTCAGCCCGAACTTCGTAAACGGACGATCCGGTCTTCAATCCCTCTGGCGTCTCCACCTCAACGGTCATCTTGAACCGATAGCCATTCCCGCCAAAGGCATTGCATGCCGACAGCAAAGCCGCCGCACCGCCCGCCAGCATCCCAAGCACCCCCCGCCGCGCCATCATGCAGATGCCCTCGCTTCAACAAAGCGGAATGCCCGTGCCAAGCCTCCGTCCGGTTGATTGTCATTGGCCGCCACCGCAGGGCGGTTCGCGACAAGCATCGCGGGCCGGAAATCACCTCCGCCGCCCAAGGTCCAGCCATAGAGCAAATCGCCGGCCAGAATGCCGTCCGTCCCGCGATACGCGATAACCGTGCCATCGGTCCCGAATAGCGGCGCGCCCGTTGCATCTTTCATCTGTGAAATGTCGTAGGCGATGGCGTAAAAACCGGCGTTTACAGCATCAGATCCATCCAAAACATTCGACTGAGCTCTAACGACAGCAGTCCCGATTTGGACACCTGACTCATTTCTAGGTGCTGTAGACTCTCCAATAGAAAATTTTATGCCTCGCCCGTATCCACGGTTGTAGGAATCCATCGACAGGATAGCGAGAAATAAGTCGCGGTTCATTTGCTGTCATCCCGAAACGTAGAAAAAGATCCGGCACCTAAATGTGCGGAAAGCTCTTGTTTATCCATCCACTCGATTTTGTCGCCGTTGAGCATTTGATTCCAGTATTTGCCCAACCACCTCAACCTCTTCTCAATCCCTGTCGTGACATCGTCATCGGTGACTTCCACGGTGATGCGTTTCAGGCGTATGCCGGGACCAAAGCTGGCGGCAAGGTTTGCGGGGTCGACGCGCTGCACCGATTTGGGGTCGTCGATGTCAGTAAAGGTAACCAGCATCGGATAGTTCCAGGTCATGATCAATGCAGGCGATTGAATGCCCGTACCCGCCGCAATGCGCTCGGCACTCTCAACCCAGTCATTCTTATAGGCCGGGTCCAGCGCCGCCATCGACATTTCGGCCAAACTATCATTTCCCACTAATGCAAACAGTGCTTTACCCGATGCAATGTCCACCACCACAGCTTGACCGCGCAGTTTCCTCTCCCGCCCAACACCGCCGGGCGTCAATGCTACCACGTTATTGGCCTCAACCTCATAAACCGACCATCCGGTCTTGAGGCCTTCCGGCGTCTCCACTTCAACGGTCATCTTGAACCGATAACCGCTCCGCCTAAGCGGATTGCATGCCGACAACAACGCCGCCGCACCGCCCGCCAGCATCCCAAGCACCCCCCGCCGCGCCATCATGCTGCTGTCCTCGCTTCAACAAAGCGAAATGCCCGTGCCAAGCCTCCGTCCGGTTGATTGTCATTAGCCGCCAGCCGCATTGGCGCCCGATTTCCAGAAATGTCCTGCATTACCACCCGACGCCTCCGATAGGTCCACGATGGCTAATTTCTGCGCAATGCGCGTGATCGTGGTTTCAACGGAGGTAAAGTTATAGGTAAAGACGTTAATATCGCTTTAAAAATGCCCTATTTGATGCGGTTCATGCGTTATCCTTGTCATCTCGTTCGTCATGCTGGAGCCGAAGGCGTGCAGCGCACAAACAGGTTCAGCATGACGGTGGAGGGCTGGCCCTTCTTCGTGCCTTTGTGGCTTTGTGCGAGATACATTGGCGCAGCTTCTGGCTTTGGCGGGGCGGTGTGCTCGCGCGATATGGGCGAGGGCCCACCCCTAGCCCCTCCCGCCTGCGGGAGGGGAATCTTGGAGTTGTTTCGCCGTTGCAGGCCCCTCCGTCAGCCGTTCCGGCTGCCACCTCCCCATCGTCCTTCGACAGGCTCAGGATCGATAGGGAGGAATTGGTGGGGCTTCGGATTATAAATTCTCTGCGTTCTCTGCGCCTCTGCGTGAATCTCTTAGCCAGCGCGATGCCCACCCCTAGCCCAGTGGAGCCTCTCGGATCAGTCCGGGGGACTGATCCCTCCACTCGCCTGCGGGAGGGGAAACTTGGTGGGGCTTCGGCTTGCAGGCCCCTCCGTCAGCCGTTCCGGCTGCCATCTCCCCATCCGCCTTCGCCAAGACTACGGCGGACAGGTCTGCGGGCGCTCTAACTCTTCGTCATCCTGAACTTGGTTGTGCGATGCACGCCTTCGGCTCCAGGATAACATGCGACGGTTGTTCGTTATCCTGAAACAAGTTCAGGATGACGACAGGGGGTGTCTCGAGATGACGA
>CAZCXQ010000118.1:0-6517 GCA_964502655.1 uncultured Sphingorhabdus sp. | reverse complement strand
GATCGAAGGCGCAAGCGTTTCGCTGCCTTCTTCCCACTTCGCAGGGCAAACCTGACCGGGATGCTCGCGCACGTAGATCGCCGCTTTGATCTTGCGGACGAGTTCAACCGCGTTGCGGCCAACGCCTTCACAGGTGATTTCCATGACTTGGATGACGCCGTCTGGGTCAACTACAAAGGTCGCACGGTCGGCAAGGCCTTGGCCTTCGCGCAATACGCCAAAGTTGTTGCTGATGACGTGGTTCTGGTCGCCAAGCATGTGGTAGTTGATCTTGCTGATCGCTGGCGAGCTGTCATGCCATGACTTGTGGCTGAAATGCGTGTCGGTCGACACTGCGAATACTTCAACGCCCATGGCTTGCAGGTCCGCATATTGGTCCGCAAGGTCTTCCAGCTCGGTTGGGCATACAAATGTCCAGTCGGCAGGGTAAAAGAAGAATACGCCCCACTTGCCCTTTACGTCCGCGTCGGAAACTTCAACGAACTTGCCGGCCTTGTACGACTGCGTTGTGAATGGCTTAATGCTTGAACCGATGATACCCATGTGAAATCCTTTCGATGGTGGTTTTTGAAATTCTGACGCTCCCCAACACGAATTCTGTCATTTAGTCCAGCAACCGTTTTTGCAATGACTAATCGTTTTTTTCGATAATTAGACATGCGGGGTCGCGGTGCAGTGTATCCGGGGTGTGTTACACATATGTATCCGACCGGCTTACCGCAATGGATGAAAGCTTTGGGACGTTTGAAATCGCCGACCAAGAATGACGTGCGAAATTTTTACAGGAAATTGTGTCGGGATGCGAAATCCGACTTGTCGCTGGCGGCCTTCCCGTGCACCTATCACTGCCTGAACCGATGTTAGAGAGAGACTGGCATGAAAAGCGGCGCGTTGAAGAACGTCATTGTCATTTTGGCTGCGGGCCTCACCGCTTGCGGTGGTGGCGGTAGCAGCTCCGGCGGCGGAACCGTCACAGTTCCGCCGACCAGTTCAACGCCGCCCACGTCACCGCCGACATCTTCGGCGTGCAGTCTGAGCAGCCGGCAAGATTTTGCCTTTTCGGTTTTGAACGAATGGTATTTGTTTCCCGAAACCCTTCCGGGGTCATTGGCAACGGCACCTTATCCATCCGTGCAATCCTATATTGATGCGCTCACCGCCAGTGCGCGTGCGCAGGGACGTGATCGGTACTTTACCTATGTGACGTCCATTCAGGAAGAAAACGCCTTTTACGCATCGGGTTCGACTGCCGGTCTTGGCGTGCGTTTCGCGTATCAGGGCAACCGCGTTTTCGTGATTGAAGCGTTTGAGGGTGCACCAGCGCTTGCTGCGGGCATTGATCGCGGAACTGAAGTTTTGGCGATTGGAACCGATGCCGCAAATCTTACGCCGGTCGCTGATATCATCGCCGCGCAGGGTACAAGCGGGATCACGAGCGCGCTTGGACCAAGCACAGTTGGTACAAGCCGGGTGTTGCGCGTTACCGACGCCGGCGGTGTGCGAAATGTGACGGTGACGAAGGCCGACTATAATATCGATCCATTGTCGCCGCGTTATGGCGTGCGAGTAATCGACAATGGTGGTCAGCGCGTTGGCTACATCAACATGCGTACGTTTATTTCGACGGCAGATAATCAGTTGCGAACGGCATTTGCCGATTTCCGGGCTCAGGGTATCACCAATTTTGTTATCGATTTCCGGTACAATGGCGGCGGGTTGGTTTCGACGGCTGAACTGATGGGCGATCTGATGGCTGGAAACCGCTTTTCCAGCGACATTTTTTCGGTCACGCGTTTTCGCGCGTCAAAATCATCCAACAACGAAACCCGTCGTTTTACGCCACAAACGCAGTCGGTCTCGCCCATTAAAATTGCCTTTATTGCAACCGGTGCCACCGCTTCGGCCAGCGAGTTGGTGATGAACAGTTTCGTGCCCTATTTGGGCGTGAATGCCGCACTGATTGGCAGCAACAGTTATGGCAAACCCGTGGGGCAGATCGCGGTGGACCAGTCCGCATGTGATGACCGCATTCGCGTTGTTGCCTTTGCCAAGGAAAATGCGGCCGGACAGGGCGACTATTATTCGGGACTGGCGGGCACAATGCGCACCACATGCGCGGCGGCGGATGATATTAGCCGGCCATTGGGCGATCCGCTTGAAGCATCATTGCGCACAGCGTTGGACTTTGTTGCGGGCCGCAGTTGCACGCCGGTGGTCGTGGCCCAAACCGCGCAAAGCACGTCCACGCGGACGGAACGCCGGGTGCTTCCTACGCCAGTTGATGCGCGCGCCGCCCAACGCGAAGTGCCAGGTTTGTTTTAAAGATAACAAAACAGAAAATTCATCTGGGCAAATGCCGCAGTTTCTGTTTTGCGAAATCCGGTGAATATTTCATTGCGCGGTTAAATTGCTCCTGGCGGGCGCGAAAGGGAACATGATGGATAACGACATTTTCGAACAATTCACCGAACAGCTGCGACGCTATATTCGCGAACGGTTGATTCCGGCGGAAAAGCAAGTGCTCGAAACGGAAATGATTCCTGAAGCGATCATGGCCGAAATGCGCGACCTCGGGTTGTTTGGCCTGACCGTTCCGGAAGAATATGGCGGCGCTGGAATGAATATTCAGCAATATATCCGCACCATGCGTGAATTCAGCTATGCGGCACCATGCTTTCGCTCGGTCACATCCATCAATGTCGGGATGGTGTGTTCCGCGTTCAAAAATGGCGGGACGGATGCGCAAAAGGCGGAATGGCTGCCGCGTTTGGCGGCTGGCGAAATTGCGTCCTTTGGTCTGACCGAACCGGGGTCCGGGTCCGACTCTGCGGCGATGCAGACGACAGCGGTGAAGTCCGGCAATGGCTGGGTATTGAACGGTACAAAGCGGTACATCACCAATGCGCCATTTGCGAATGTCGCGTTGATCATGGCGCGGACAAGTAAGGAAGCCTTGCCCAAAAACGCGCATGTCTCGGCCTTTATCGTTCCCATGGACACCGCTGGCATCACCGTGGGTAAATCCGACAAGAAAATGGGGCAGTCCGGCAGCCATATCGCCGATATCATCATGGAAGATGTGAAGTTGCCTGCGGACGCCATATTGGGCGGTGAAGAGGGCAAGGGCTTTGCCTTCGCGATGAAGAGCCTCGACAACGGACGCATGTCGGTCGGCGCAGCGGCGACGGGCTATGCGCGGCGTGCACTCGACAGCGCGCTGCGTTACGCCAATGAGCGCAAGGCATTTGGCGAACCGATTGCCAATTTCCAGCTGATCCAACAAATGCTGGCGGACAGTGAAATCGAGATTTACGCCGCAGAATGCATGTTGGATGATGCTGCCCGCCGTGCCGATGCCGGCGAAAATGTGCTGCGCAAAGCAGCCGCGGCCAAGGTATTCGCATCCGAAATGTGCGGCCGCGTGGTTGACCGCGTGGTGCAGATTTACGGTGGCGCTGGTTATCTCGCAGAATATGATGCGGAACGTTTCTACCGCGACGCGCGCATTTACCGGATTTATGAAGGCACAACGCAAATCCTGCAGCTTCAGATTGCCAAGCATATGCTGCGTGAATGGGCGGCGCAGGCCTGATGCATGTATAATTTGCTGGATGGTCTCAAGATTATCGAAGCGTCGTCCTTTGTGGCGTCGCCGACAGCTGGCCTATATTGTGCGCAATTCGGGGCAGAGGTGATCCGCGTCGACCAGATTGGCGGCGGCCCGGATTATCATCGCTGGCCCGTGACTGAGGCGAATGCCTCGCTCTATTGGGAAAATCTAAACCGCGCCAAAAAATCGGTCGCGCTTGATCTCTCCAGCCCGCAGGGGCGCGAGTTGTTGCAAGAACTGGTGCGGGCCACCGGTCAGTTCATCACCAATTTTCCCGCCGAAGGTTTTCTGTCGCACGCAAAATTGGCTGAAGGACGCGCCGATCTTGTAACCGTGCGGGTCATGGGCTGGGCCGACGGGGCGCCTGCGCTGGATTACACCGTGAATAATGCGGTTGGCTATCCCATGATGACCGGGGCTGGCCCCGAACCCGTCAATCATGTGTTGCCCGCTTGGGATGTCATCAGCGGCGCTTATGCGGCGTTTGCAATGCTGGCCGCCATTCGTAGGCGCGAACAGACCGGCGAGGGCAGTGAGGTGCGCATTCCCCTGTCGGACGTTGCCATTGGCACCGTTGCCAATCTGGGCGGTGTCGCAGAAGTGTTGCACAATAATGCCAATCGCCCCCGGCTCGGCAACGCGGTCTATGGACTGTTCGGGCGCGATTTTGTGACCAAAGACAATGTGCGCACGATGGTGGTCGTTGTCACCCACCGCCAATGGGCGAACCTTATTGGTGCGCTTGGTTTGAAGGCGCAGGTCGAGGCGATAGAGGCGGAGCGCGGAGTGAGCTTCGCCAAAGACGATGGGCTTCGCTTTCAGCACCGCGATGCGCTTTATCCGTTATTTGAACGGGCAATTGGTTCGCTCGATCACGCGGTGATGGCTGCAACGCTGGATGACGCCGGAATTGTGCATTCGGCCTATCGAACAATGTTGGATGCGGCGCATGATCCACGCTTGGTCGGCAATAACCCGATGTTTAGTGACTTTGACGCAAACCCGTCGGGCTTCAATTATCCCGCTGCTGGTGCTTTTGGCACTATTCCCCAATTGCCGCGTGGCGACGCAAAAGCAGCGCCGCGCAATGGGGCGCATAGCGAGGAAATATTGAGTGCTACGCTCGGCCTATCCTCGGGCGAAATCGCCCGTCTCATCGACTCTGGAACAGTAGGAATTGCCAAATGAATAAGCTTCGCCGTGCCGCAATCGTTGCCCCCATCCGCACGCCCGTTGGCAAATTTGGCGGTGCGCTTTCGTCCTTAAACGCGGGCGAGTTGGGTGGCATCATATTGAAAGCGCTTGTCGAGCGGACGAAGATTGATCCGTCCCGCGTGGACGATGTCGTCTTCGCGCAAGGATATGGCAGCGGTGAGGCGCCGTGCATCGGGCATTGGTCATGGCTGGCCGCTGGCTTGCCGATTGAAGTGCCGGGTTACCAGATCGACCGTCGTTGTGGTTCCGGGCTTCAGGCGATCGTGAATGCCGCGATGATGGTCCAAACCGGGGTGAGCGACCTGGTGGTCGCAGGCGGATGTGAAAGCATGTCCAATGTTGAACATTACACCACCGACATCCGCAAGGGCGTTCGGGCGGGCAATCTGACCTTGCATGACCGGTTGACCCGCGGCCGCGTGATGAGTCAGCCGGTTGAACGCTTTGGCGTGATTTCGGGGATGATTGAAACCGCCGAGAACCTAGCCAAAGACCATGATATCAGCCGCGAAGCATGTGACTCCTATGCGGCCCGATCGCACCAGCGCGCGGCGGCGGCATGGGCAAATGGTCTGTTTGACGATGAATTGGTTCCCGTCAGCATCGCGCAACGAAAAGGCGACGCAATCGTCTTTGATCATGATGAAGGCTATCGCGCGGACGCGACGCTTGAGACAATGGCTGCTTTACGCCCGCTCGAAGGCGGCGTGGTCACTGCGGGCAATGCCAGCCAACAAAATGACGCTGCAGCCGCATGCCTTGTCGTTGCAGAGGACAAGCTTGAAGAACTTGGGTTGGAACCCATAGCCTATTTCCATAGCTGGGCCGCAGCCGGTTGTGAGCCATCACGCATGGGCTTTGGCCCCGTTCCAGCGACCGAGCGGCTCTTTGCCCGCAATGGCCTGTCTTGGGATGACATCGGTCTGATTGAATTGAACGAGGCATTTGCGCCGCAAGTGCTGGCCTGCCTCAAAGGATGGGGCTGGTCGGATGATGACAGCCGTCATGACATGCTGAACGTCAACGGTTCTGGCATTTCGCTTGGCCACCCAATCGGCGCAACCGGTGGCCGTATATTGGCAAACCTGACACGCGAAATGCAGCGGCGTGATGTGCGTTATGGTCTGGAAACAATGTGCATTGGCGGTGGACAGGGTATCGCGGCGGTGTTTGAGCGCGCATGAGTTTTGCGGCCGCTCTCGAAGCTGCTGAAGGCTACCGCGATGCGGCGAAGGCGGCGCTTGCCGACCGGGTAAAAGAGCGGTCGATGGACGCCGACCAACGTGCGGCCCACGGCTTTTCATGGATTGCGACAAGCGTGGCTGCACTTGCGGCAGTGGCGGATTGGCTTCGCCTACATAATGGCGGAACCGAAGTTGATCGAAACATTGCGACGCTGATTTTTGCCGAAGCGTTGGGGCAATTGACCGGCGGATTGCCGATGGGGCAGAATGAAATATTCCGTCCCGTTGATCTTGGCATTGCGCCCCAGGCGGCACTGTTGGCCGCGCGTTGCGAACAACTATTGGGCGCAGATCATGCTGCGCTACGTGCCGACGTTGTGCACGCAATGGCGTCAGGTGCGATGCCGAGCGAAAGCCTTCATGACGCAGAGCTTGACGCCATTCGTGATCAATATCGCCGCTTTACCAACAGCGAGATTTTGCCGCACGCGCATCGCTGGCATTTGGC
>CAZCXQ010000117.1:0-6543 GCA_964502655.1 uncultured Sphingorhabdus sp. | reverse complement strand
AATGGCAGGCGTTTCGCGATGTCCTGCTACCGCATATACGGCCGGCGCTGGTGGCGGGTGCGCTTTTGGCTTTCACGCTTAGTCTTGATGATTTCGTCATCACCTTTTTCACCAGTGGTCCGGACACGATTACCTTCCCGGTGAAGGTATATTCGATGGTCCGTTTCTCGGTCACGCCAGAGGTGAACGCCGCGTCGACAATCCTCATCCTCCTTACTGTCATCCTGACCTTCATCGCGCTGAAATTGCAGGGCGTGAAGGGCATTGCGGAAACCCATTAGAGATCATTTTTATGACCCAAGCGAAACAGCCCATCATTCAAATCCGCAACGTGTCGAAACGCTTTGGCAAGGTGACCGCTGTCGATAATATCAGTCTGGATATTCTCGCAGGCGAATTCTTCGTTTTGTTGGGACCGTCCGGCTGCGGCAAAACAACGTTGCTGCGGATGATCGCCGGCTTCGAAATGCCGACCGAGGGGCAGATCTTTATCGACGGGCAGGATATGAGCCTTGTGCCGCCGAACAAGCGGCCTGTGAACATGGTATTCCAAAGCTACGCCGTCTTTCCGCACATGAACGTCACCGACAATGTTGGCTATGGCCTGCGCATAGCTGGCGTAGCAAAGGGCGAGATTCGCGACCGCGTTGCCGAGGCGCTTGAGCTGGTGAAACTGGGCGGATTTGAAGACCGGATGCCGGACCAGATGTCGGGCGGGCAGCGTCAGCGCGTTGCACTCGCGCGTAGCCTGGTGATGCGGCCAAAGGTGCTGTTGCTCGATGAACCCTTGTCGGCGCTGGACGCGAAATTGCGCGCGCAGATGCAGTTTGAATTGGCTGATCTGCAGGACAAGGTCGGGATTACCTTTGTCACGGTCACGCATGATCAGGATGAGGCATTGTCGATGGCAAGCCGGGTTGCCGTCATCAACAAAGGCGAAGTTGCGCAGCTTGCGCCGCCTGCCGATCTCTATGAATATCCCGCCAACCGCTTCGTGGCCGATTTTGTGGGTTCCGTGAACATTTTTGAGGGCAAGTTGACGCTGGACGAACCGGATAAGGCCGCCGTCGATTGCCCCGGCCTCGGCAAAATTTACCTCAATCACGGTGTTACTGGGCCGCATGGCGCCGACGTCTGGGTCGCGCTGCGTCCCGAAAAGATTTACCTGCATGTACCCGGCGAAGGCAAAGCCGTTCGCGCAGCCGCCCAAGACGCGCCCGATGGCCACAACCTCGCGCGTGGCACGATTAAGGGCATGAGCTATCTCGGCGATATCACGCTGTATGAAATCCAGCTGGAGGGCGGACAGATGATCCGCGTCAGCCGCCCAAATCTGTCACGCCATGATCAAGAGGATTTTACATGGGACGACAAGGTCAGCATGCACTGGCGTGCCGACAGCCCCGTGGTTCTATTAAGCTAGACGCAAAGCGCGTCCGCCGCGACCCCCCTTAATTGTCAGCGGTTGGCGCAGGCCGGACATCCACCAAGGTCACGATGATGTTGCTTTCGGGACCGGAATCAGCGGCCTTGGGCATGCAGAAACGATAGGTTGATCCTGCCTGCATCATTTTCAAGCCCTCACCGAACACGGGCGATGCTTGGCTCAACGGAATTTTTTCCCATTCGCGCTGCTGCTGCACGACGCCGGTGCTGGCGTCAAAAACGGTGAAGTCGACAAGCGCCATGTCGCTATCGGTCGCGCTCTTGCCCGCGCCAGCCTTTATGAGGTCAAAACCCAGTCCGCTTGCCGTGGTTTTGGAACAACTGCGTTCTGCCACGGGAATGACGGGCTTTGGCGCTGGATTTTTGAAGGACAGCAAATCGACTTCGAACACCAGATCTGCATTGGCGGGGATGGGGCCAGTGCCTGCCGCGCCATAGCCAAGCTTTGACGGGATGCAGAGGCGGTAGCTGCCGCCCGCCTGCATCAATTGCAGACCCTGCGCAAAGCCGGGAATAACGCCGCCAACGGGAAACTGTGCATCTTGCCCCGAGTCAAACTCGGTCCCGTCAGCGGTCAGCATGCCCTTATAATTCACAATGACGCGCGATTCAGCGTTCGGACGTTCGCCTTTACCGGCCTTAATGACGGTATAGGACAGGCCTTCTGGCGTCGTGGTCGTACATGTGAGAACGGGTGGCTTGGGCTTTGCCGCAACGGGCGCTGCCGCATGTGCAGGCGCAAATTGAAGAAGCAGGGCGGGGGTGATTGCGACCGTAAGGGCGCGCTGGAGCATTTTGGATTTCATGGGGTCCTAGGTAATCATTGGATGTGGTTTGTCTAGCGTGAACAACTTACCGTGCTGCTGATCATCCAGACCCGTCACCCTGAACTTGGTTCAGGGTCTTACTTATTGGCCGCCACAAGTAAGATGCTGAAACAAGTTCAGCATGACGGAAATAGAAGGACTAAATATCCTACCCGATCGCGCGCAGCTTCGGCTCGGCTTCATACAGTGACGTGCGGATGATGCCAATCAAATCGTCGATCTGCGACGGCGTGATAATCAGTGGCGGGCACATCACGATGCTGTCGCGGATGCCGCGCACCATCAACCCGTTGCGGATGCAGATATCGCGCACCATTGGCCCTGCCGTGCCTTCAGCCCCGCCGAAACGCGCGCCGGTGGCTTTGTCTGCAACAACCTCGACCGCGCCCAGCAAGCCAACCGAGCGGGCTTCAGCGACCAGAGGGTGGTCGTTCAGTGTCGCCAGCTTTTCGGCAAGATAGGGGCCCGTTTCGTTCCGGACTTTATCAAACAGTCCTTCACGCTCCATGATTTCGATGTTGCGCAGGGCGACAGCCGATGCGACGGGGTGGCCTGAATAGGTATAGCCATGGACGAAATCGCCGCCGGTTTTGATGACCTTGACGATCTCCGCGCTCACGGCGACAGCGGAAATCGGCAGGTAACCCGACGACAGCCCCTTGGCCATGGCGATGATATCGGGCTTTACGCCAACGGTTTCATGGCCCCAAATATTGCCCGTCCGGCCAAAACCGCAGATAACCTCATCACAGACCAACAATATGCCATATTTGCGGCAGATTGCTTCCACCTGTGGCCAGTAATTCGCTGGCGGAATGATAACGCCGCCTGCGCCCTGGAAAGGCTCACCAATGAAGGCGGCGACATTTTCCGGGCCTACTTCTAATATCTTGTCTTCAATGGCTTTTGCGCATGCGGTGCCGAAATCTTCGGGCGTCATGTCGCGGCCTTCATTGTACCAATAAGGCTGGCGGACATGTTCAATACCCGCCATCGGCAAGATGCCGGGGGCAGGGAAGCCTTGGCCGTGCATGACCTTCATTCCGCCCATGCTGACGCCCGCGACGGTGGAACCATGATAGGCATTGTGGCGGCTGATGACGATGGTGCGGCTATGTTCGCCCTTCACCTGCCAATAATGGCGCACCATCCGCAATATGGTGTCATTGGCTTCGGAACCGGAGCTGTTGAAAAACACATGCGGCAAGCGGCCACCGGTCAGGCTCGCAATCTTTTCGGCAAGTAAGATGGCGGGTGCGTTCGCGGTTTTGAAGAAACTATTATAATATGGCAGCTCAAGCATTTGTTCGCGCGCAACCTCGGCGAGTTCATCGCGGCCATAGCCCACGTTGACGCACCACAGGCCAGCCATCCCGTCCAAAATGCGATTGCCGTCGCCATCATGGATATAGCAGCCGTCAGCATGGGTGATGATGCGGCTACCGCCCAGGTCTTCGATTTCCTGCCAGTCGGCTTGCGCGGGCAAATGGTGGGCGATGTCTAAACGGCGAAGTTCGGCGATGTCGTAATTGCGGGGCATAGGGTTGTCCTTTTTGAAAATTCACGCAGAGGCGCAGAGAACGCAGAGTTTGGCAGCGATTGCAGGTTAAAAACTCTGCGTCCTCTGCGCCTCTGCGTGACTCAAAAAGAAATTATGGCGAAAAGCCTATCCGTGCTTGATAGCGGTTATAACGGGTCACGGTTATGTTCACAGATTACCCCTTAACGCCTTTCCCAAAAGGTGGAAATAGGTTTGCGAATCCGCGTCATTTTCCGTGCCCCATTCGGGGTGCCACTGGACCGCAAGCAAGGGGGCGCCATTGGGTCGGGCGCTATAGGCCTCGATAAGTCCATCGGGTGCGCGCGCCTCCACCGTCAGCCCATCCGCGAGCGTGCCGATGCCTTGAAAATGCACCGAGTTCACGTCCAAAGCGCCTTTGGCATAGGCATTGGACAGCATACCACCGTCCGCAAGTTCAACCGGATGGCGGTGGTCGAACATGGCGTCGAAATCGACATCATCGGGTGCATGATGGCGGATGAGCGTATCGCTCGCGCTCGTGTCACGGCGCAAGGTTCCGCCTAAGGCGACATTGATTTCCTGAAAGCCGCGGCAAATGCCAAAGACCGGCTTGCGCGCGTCAATCATGCGGTCGACCATGGACATCGCGATCTCGTCGCGGCCATCGTCGAAGGGACCATCGCCGCCTTCGTCCCCATAAAGACGCGTTGCGACATTTGACGGGCTGCCGGTCAACAATATGCCGTCTATCCGTGGCGCGACTTCAGCGGCGGTCATCAGGTCGGGCAACGAGGGGATGATTAACGCCGCGACATCGGCATAGGTCATGGCTGCGCGGATATAGCGGTTCATCACGGCTTGGGCGACTTCGCTGCCGACCATGCGGTTACACGCGATGACACCCAATACCGGACGGCTCATTCTGCGGACTCCTGCGCTATCTCTTGCTTGGCTTGCTCGGCAATTTCAGCTGCTTTGTCAATTTCTTGCTTCTTTTTTCGGCTAATCAAGAATTGCCACACGCCGAACAGATTGATGAATAACAGCACGCCGTTCTGCAGTGCCAGGGGCATTCCGTCGGGTGCGGTAAGGCCCGAATAGACCCACAGGCAGGCGACGATGGAAAACAGGACAAAGCCGAATCCGGTGACCCGGCGGCTAAGGTCGGCCGCGACCATGGCTGCGGCCAAGATCGTTCCTATTGCCGCAATCCATTCTATTGGTCCGTTCACGCTGCTCCGATCAGCTCCCGGCCAATCAACATCCGGCGGATTTCATTTGTTCCCGCACCAATGTCGAGCAATTTGGCGTCGCGCCAATAACGCTCGACCGGCCAATCCTTGGTATAGCCAGCGCCGCCCAATGCCTGAATGGCCTCGCCCGCGACCTTCACCGCACTTTCACTCGCCAACAATATTGCGCCTGCTGCGTCAAAGCGGGTGGTCTGGCCCGCGTCACATGCGCGTGCGACATTGTAGACATAGCTGCGCGCAGAATTGAGCGCGACATACATGTCAGCAATCTTCGCCTGCATCAGTTGGAAACTGCCGATCGGTTTGCCGAACTGCTTGCGTTCGCGGACATAAGGCAAGACGACGTCAAGGCAGGCCTGCATCACGCCAAGCTGAAGCCCGGCGAGCACAACACGTTCATAATCAAGGCCCGACATCAACACGCCCACGCCGCCATGCAACGGGCCCATCATCTGTTCTTCGGATACGAAACAGTCGTTGAACACCAGTTCCGCCGTCGGCGATCCGCGCATCCCGACCTTGTCGATTTTCTGGCCGATGGAAAAGCCTTCCATGCCTTTCTCGATCAAAAAGGCGGTGATGCCGCGCGATGCAGCCTCAGGCGCGGTCTTGGCATAGACAACCAATGTGTCGGCATAAGGCGCGTTGGTGATCCAGAATTTCGTGCCGTTTAGAATGTAACCACCCTGAACCGCTTCGGCCTTCAGCTTCATCGACACCACGTCTGAACCGGCGCCGGTTTCGGACATCGCCAAACTGCCGACATGTTCGCCCGAAATCAGCTTGGGCAGATATTTCGCTTTTTGCTCGGGCGAGGCCCAGCGCGCGATCTGGTTGACGCACAGATTGGAATGCGCACCATAAGACAGGCCGATGGATGCAGACGCCCGGCTGACTTCATCCACGGCGACAACATGTTCCAAATAGCCAAGGCCAAGGCCGCCATCTTCCTGCGCAACCGTCATGCCGTGAAGCCCAAGCGCCCCCATGGCTGGCCATAATTCTTCCCGCGGAAACCAGTCATCGGCATCGATTTTAGCGGCCAAGGGCGCGATTTTATCGGTCGCAAAGCGCTTGGTGGTATCGCGGATCATGTCGGCATTTTCGCCGAGGGCAAAGTCTAAAGTCATCGCCATCCTCTGCCATTTATTTGATAGTGCCGCAAGCATGGGACTAGCCAGTTGCTGACCTTTTGCTTACCGCAGTTTTGACATTTTCTGAATGAGCGAATCTTTAACGATGCATTATGACATTCTCATCGTCGGTGGCGGCCATGGCGGTGCGCAAGCGGCCATCGCATTGCGGCAGGCAAAATTCGAAGGCAGCATCGCTATCGTCAATGCCGAGCCTGAATATCCTTATGAGCGGCCGCCATTGTCCAAGGACTATTTCGCGGGCGACAAGGCGTTTGAACGCATCATGATCCGGCCTGCTGCGTTTTGGGCGGAGCGTTCGGTGGATATGCTGCTTGGCCAGCGGGTGGACACGGTGGATG
>CAZCXQ010000116.1:0-6545 GCA_964502655.1 uncultured Sphingorhabdus sp. | reverse complement strand
GAAAGCCCCGCTAGGGCAAGGGCAGAAGCGGCAAAACCGCCGCTGCGCCCTTATCGTCTGTTAACCAAGCGCCTTTTTCAGCAAGTCGTTGATGATTTGCGGATTGGCCTTGCCCTGCATCGCCTTCATCGTCTGGCCCACGAAGAAACCAAACAATTTGTCTTTGCCCGACCGGTACTCGGCAACCTTATCTTCATTGGCGGCCATGATCTTGGCAATCTCTGCCTCAATTGCGCCTGTATCATTGGTTTGCTTCAGGCCTTTTTCTTCGACAATCGCAGATGCGCCCTGCCCGGTCTCAAGCATGATTTCGAAGACCTGCTTGGCGATGCTGCCGCTGATTGTGCCATCGGCGACAAGGCCAAGAAGCTCGGCAGCTTGCTTTGGATTGACCGGGCTTTCGTCCAAGCTCTTGCCGAGCTTGTTGAGCGCACCGAACAATTCGGACATCAACCAGTTCGACGCCTGCTTGGCATCGACGCCTTCGGCCAACAAATCTTCAAACCAAAACGCCGTTTCGGCTTCCGCCGTCAAAACAGCGGCATTATATGCGGTAAGGCCTAATGCTTCATAACGCGCACGTTTGGCGTCGGGAAGTTCGGGTAAGGACGCACGGCATTCCTCCAGAAACGCGTCGTCGAGTTCGACTGGCAACAAATCGGGATCCGGGAAATAGCGATAATCATGCGCGTCTTCTTTCGACCGCATTGAGCGCGTTTCCATCTTGTTCGGGTCGAACAAGCGGGTTTCCTGAACCACTGCGCCGCCGCTTTCGATCAGATCCACCTGACGCTGCGCTTCATACTCAATCGCCTGCATCATGAAGCGGATGGAGTTGACGTTCTTGGTCTCTGTGCGCGTGCCCAGTTCACCACCGGGCTTGCGGACCGACACGTTGACGTCAGCGCGCATGGAGCCTTGCTCCATATTACCGTCGCACGATCCAACATAGCGCAGGATGGAACGCAGCTTCTTGAGATACGCTCCAGCCTCTTGCGGGCTGCTAATGTCAGGACGCGACACGATTTCCATCAGCGCAACGCCCGAGCGGTTCAAATCGACAAATGACATTGTTGGATGCTGGTCATGCATCAACTTGCCTGCGTCTTGCTCGACATGGATGCGCTCGATACCAATCTTCTTGGTCGGGCTGTCGGGGTCTTTTTCGTTGAGCGTGACTTCAATCTCACCCTCACCCACGATGGGGTGATAAAGCTGCGAAATCTGGTAGCCCTGCGGCAAATCGGCGTAGAAATAATTCTTGCGGTCAAACCGCGACCAGCGGTTGATCTGCGCATTGATTGCCATGCCAGTGCGCACAGCCTGACGCAGACATTCGCGGTTTGGCACGGGCAACATGCCGGGCATCGCTGCGTCGACAAGGCTCACATGGCTGTTCGGTTCGGCGCCAAAGCCGGTCGATGAGCCTGAAAAGAGTTTGGACTCGCTGGTGATCTGCGCATGGACCTCAAGGCCAATCACGACCTCCCACTCACCGGTATTTCCCTGGATGCGGTACTCGCTCATATTACCACCACTCTCCGGCTTCCGCCGTAAATCCTGAACGCTGCTCGATCGCAAGGCCGGCGTTAAGCACAGCCTGTTCGTCAAGCGCCTTACCGATAATTTGCAGCCCCAAAGGCAGGCCTTGCTTGTCGAGGCCACCCGGAACCGACATCGCGGGCAGGCCAGCCAATGAGGCAGGCACCGCGAACACGTCGTTCAAATACATCGACAATGGGTCGGCGTTCTTCTCACCCAAGCCAAAGGCCGCGCTTGGTGCGGTTGGCGCGAGGATGAGGTCACAGCTTGCCCAAGCATTTTCGAAATCGCGGGCGATCAAGGCGCGAACCTTTTGCGCCTGCGTGTAATATGCGTCGTAGAAGCCAGCGCTCAACACATAGGTGCCGATCATGATACGGCGGCGCACTTCTTCGCCAAAACCGGCGGCGCGGGTTGCGGCATACATATCCTGCAGGCCAGCGCCCTCAGGCAAATCGCGCACACCAAAACGCACGCCGTCATAGCGCGCAAGGTTCGATGACGCTTCAGCAGGGGCGATGATATAATAAGCAGGCAACGCATATTTGGTATGCGGCAGGCTGATGTCGACGATTTCCGCGCCTGCATCCTTCAGCCATGCGATGCCATTATCCCACATCTTGGCAATATCTTCGTCGATACCATCAAGACGATATTCGCGGGGGATGCCAATGCGCTTGCCCCTAAGGTCGCTGTTCAGACCCGCTTCCCATGCGGGCACAGGCAAATCGAGCGACGTCGAATCCTTTGGGTCAAAGCCTGCCATGGCTTCCAACATGATCGCGCAATCGCGGACGTCGCGCGCCATTGGGCCAGCTTGGTCAAGCGAACTGGCGAATGCTACAACGCCCCAACGCGAGCAGCGGCCATAGGTTGGCTTGATACCGCTAATGCCGACAAATGCCGCTGGTTGGCGGATGGAACCACCGGTGTCGGTACCTGTCGCAGCAGGACACAGCCGTGCGGCGATAGCAGAGGACGAACCGCCCGATGAACCACCCGGCGCCAGTGCGGCGTTGTCACCATCATTGCGACGCCAAGGCGAAATGACATTACCGAAATAGCTGGTTTCGTTCGACGAACCCATAGCGAACTGGTCAAGGTTGAGCTTGCCCAACATCCCTGCCCCAGCCTTCCAAAGATTGGCGGATACCGTCGACTCATAAGTCGGAACGAAGCCTTCCAGCATATGGCTTGCAGCGGTCGTCTGCACGCCTTCGGTGCAGAACAAATCCTTCATGCCAATCGGCACACCGGCCATTTTGCCAAGTGGCTTGCCCGCCGCGCGGTCGGCATCAACCGCTTGCGCAGCCGCAACGGCCATTTCAGGCGTTTCGACGATAAAGGCGTTCAGTGCCTTTGCCGCAGCAACGCGCGCGTTCAGCGCTTCAGCAACCTCAATAGCTTTGAATTCGCCGTTGGCGACGCCATCACGAATGGCGGCTACGCCCAGTCTCGAAAAATCAGTCATTATTCAATCACCTTGGGCACGCCAAAGAAGCTGCCTTCCCTCGCTGGCGCATTGGCAAGCACCTTGTCGCGAACATCGCCATCGGTGACGACGTCATCACGCAGGCGCAGCTTATTGGGGATGACAGCCGTCATCGGCTCAACGCCAGTGACGTCGACTTCGCCCAACTGCTCCACCCAGGCAAGAATGCCATTGAGTTCGCCGACCATCTTGTCAGCCTCTGCATCGCTAATCGCGATGCGCGAAAGCCGTGCGATTTTGTTCACGGTATCTTTATCTACAGACATATGCCAGCCGCTAGCATTGCACCTGCCCCGCTTCAACGGAAAAGCTTAATCTTTCAGGCTCTATTCAATTTTCCGATGCTATTTTTGCCCAATCGGCTAAATCGCATCAAAATTTCAGGACATAAACTTGGCTCGTAAATTCATTTATATCGTTGCAGCGCTCATCGTCCTCGTCATTGCGGGCGGTTTCGTTATCCGCATTTATGAGGCTGAGCTTACCGAATTGGCATTCGTGCCAACGGCAAAGTTCGAAAAACAGGCGGCATTTGAACCAAATAAATATGCCAGCAACGATATGTGGTTTGCGCGGCCGGGCAAGACCGGCAATCCAGCCGACTGGTTGCCAGTGGGTGCGGCCAAGCCCGAAGTGCGGGGCCCCGCGGCGATATTTTTCATTCATCCGACATCTTATATCGGCAGGGATCATTGGAATGCACCGCTCGACGACGCGGAATCGCAGGATCGCGCGAGATTGTTCCTGCGCGGCTTGGCCTCGCCCTTTGCCAGCACCGGCGAAATGTGGGCACCCCGCTATCGTCAGGCAGCTATTGGCTCGTTCCTAACCACCAAGCCCGAGGGTCAACAGGCGTTGGACGCCGCATATCAAGACGTTCTTTTGGCGTTCGATGAATTTGTTGCGAAAGTGCAAAAAGACCGGCCGATTATATTGGCTGGCCATAGCCAAGGCGCGCTGCACCTTACACATCTGCTAAAAGATCGCGTTGCAGGCAAACCAATCGCCAAACGAATCGTCGCGGCCTATGTTGTCGGCTGGCCCATTTCAGTGGACAATGATGTCGCTGCGATGGGGCTGCCCGCATGCTCGGGGCCAGATGAAACGGGATGCATCATGGCGTGGCAGAGCTTCGCCGAGCCAGCCGAGTATGACCGCATATCAAAAGCCTATGACGCAACGACCGGTTTCAACGGGGAAAGCCGCAAAGGCACCGCAATGTTGTGCACCAATCCGTTGAATGGAGGTGCAGCAGCTGCGGCTGACATGAAGGCCAATTTGGGTACATTAAAACCAGACGCCACGCTGGACACCGGCGAGCTGGTCGTTGGGGCCGTACCCGCACGATGCGACGCAAAGGGCTTTCTATTGATCGGCGATCCGCCCGAAGTGGGGCCATATGTGCTGCCCGGCAACAATTACCATGTATATGATTTCCCCCTGTTCTGGGCGAATGTGCGGGCGGATGCAACGTTGCGACTGCGGAAGTTTCTTCAGAAATGATTTTTGATGCCGTCGCCGATTTTCTGGAACAGCTACCTCAAGGCGGCGTGTTGATTGGGCTCGATATTGGAACCAAAACAATTGGCACGGCGTTTTGCGACGCTGGCTGGACATTCGCATCGCCCGCCGATCTGATCCGCAGGAGCAAGTTTTCCAAAGACAAGGCGTTGCTCAGCGCCGCAATTGCGACCCGCCCTACGCGCGGTATCGTCATTGGCTTACCGCTCAACATGGATGGCAGCGAAAGCCCGCGAAGCCAATCAAGCCGTGCTTTTGCGCGCAACATCGCTGATCTTGGCCTGCCGATTTTGTTACGCGACGAACGTTGGTCGACGCAAGCCGTTGAGCGCGACATGATCGCCGCCGACATGAGCCGCGCAAAACGGGCCGAAAAAATCGACAGCGGTGCAGCGGCATTCATCCTGCAAGGCGCAATCGATGCGCTGACCATTGGATGACGTTTTTGCCCGACCAAGACATAGCCGACAAAATGATTGAGTATTGCCACCCTTCCCTTTAAGGGCATCGCTTTAATGACATGGACACAGCCTTTTGCAGCCGACAGCTTTCCAAGCGGGTCGGGCGCTTTTCCGCACAAGCATTTGCTTGGTATCGCTGGACTTCAGAAATGGGAAATTCTCTATATCCTGAAAGAGGCTGAACAATGGGTGGCCTTGAACCGCTCCGGCCCTGCAAAGCATGATGGCAGGTTATCCGGCCTTACGATTATCAATGCCTTTTTTGAAAATTCGACACGCACATTGCTGTCGTTCGAAATTGCTGGGAAACGGCTTGGCGCGGATGTCGTGAATATGCACGCGGCGCAATCGAGCGTCAAAAAGGGTGAAACGCTTATCGACACCGCAATGACGTTAAACGCCATGCGCGCCGATGCCATTGTCATCCGCCACGGCAGTTCCGGTGCGGTGCAGCTGATTTCAAGCAAAGTCGATTGCCCGGTCATCAACGCAGGCGACGGAAGCCACGAACATCCAACGCAGGCGCTGCTCGATTCGCTGACCATCATGCGCCGCAAAGGGCGGGTTGAGGGCCAAACCGTCGTCATTTGTGGTGATGTGCTGCACAGCCGCGTTGCGCGTTCAAATCTATTCTGCCTCAAAACATTGGGCGCCGAAGTCCGCGTCGTTGCGCCGCCTGCATTGATGCCAAGCGGTATCGAGGCATTTGGTGCGCAGACCTTCACCAATTTTGATGCAGCGCTGGATGGCGCCGATGTCGTGATGATGCTGCGCCTTCAGAATGAACGTATGCAGGGGGATTTCATTCCCTCACCCCGCGAATATTTCCATTTATATGGCCTCGATGAACGGCGCCTAGCACTGGCGAAACCCGATGCGCTCGTCATGCACCCGGGCCCAATGAACCGCGGCGTAGAGATTGCGAGCAATGTCGCCGACCATGTTGAACGCTCCGCCATTACCGAACAGGTAGAGATGGGTGTCGCCGTTCGCATGGCGTGCCTCGATATACTCACCCGAAAAGCACGCGGTCAGGAGGGTTGGTCATGACCGGAATCAGCATCCTGAATGGCCACGCCATTTTGCCCGGCGCGGACACGGCCGAGCCACTGAATGTGCATATTGAAAATGGCAAAATTGCCTCAGTTGGAAAAGCGGCCCCGATAGCGAACCAGTTGGACGCAAGCGATCTCATCATCGCGCCGGGCATCATTGATCTGGGCGTGTTTAAGACCGACAAGCCCGCTTTCCGCTTTGGCGGCATCACGCGCGCCGCATTAATGCCTGACCAGTCGCCTGTGCACGACGACCCCGCAACGGTGCGCTTTGCCGCGCTAAAAGGGAAACCCGATCTGTGGGTGCACCCACTCGCTGCAGCAACGCAGGGCCTCAATGGGCTGCAGATGGCCGAAATCGCGCTGATGAAAGAAGCCGGCGCAGTTGGTGTCGCCACGGGCCGCAAATGGATTGCCGATAGCGGCATATTGCTGCGCATCATGCGCTACTGCCATGCGCTCGACCTACCCGTC
>CAZCXQ010000115.1:0-6547 GCA_964502655.1 uncultured Sphingorhabdus sp. | reverse complement strand
ATTCAACGCAAAGGTCTATATCCGCCGCCGCCCGGCGCGAGCGATCTGCCCGGACTGGAAGTATCGGGCGTGGTTGTTTCGGTAGGCGCGGGCGTATCCCGCGAGCTTTTGGGCACGCGCCAATGTGCGTTGGTATCGGGCGGCGGATATGCCGAATATTGCATCGCCCGCGCTGACGTTTGCTTGCCCGTTCCAGCGGGAATGGAAATGGCGCAAGCCGCGGCATTGCCTGAAACGCTGTTCACCGTGTGGCACAATGTGTTTGAACGCGGCTACGCGGCGTCCGGCGAAACCGTCCTCGTCCATGGCGGCACGAGCGGCATTGGAACCATGGCGATTAAATTGGGCAAATTGTTTGATCTCAATGTCATTGTAACTTGTGGCTCGGACGATAAATGCGCCGCCGCAAAAGCAATCGGCGCGGATCATGCCATAAATTACAACAGCACAGATTTTGTCGCTGAAGTAAAAACGATTACCAACGGCGCGGGCGTGCATCTTGTCCTCGACATGGTCGCAGGTGGTTATGTTGCACGCAATCTTCAGTGTCTGCGCGAAGATGGCCGCCATGTGACCATCGCAGTTCAAGGCGGGATGACCGCTGAGCTCAATATGGCCTATATCATGTCCCGCCGGTTGATGCTGACCGGATCCACGCTACGCCCACGCACAGCAGAGTTTAAGGCTTTGTTGGCGCAGGAAATATCAACGACGGTTTGGCCAATGGTGTGCGATGGCGCGTTGCGGCCGGAAATGGACCGGATATTTCCTTTGGCCGATGCCGCTGGCGCACACGCCTATATGGAATCCGGCGCGCATATTGGCAAAATTCTGCTCGAAATTTAAGCGGCTGGTGGCGGCAAGCCATCCAGCCATGCTTTTACGTCGGCAGCGCTCTTCTCCGGAATTTCTTCCATTGGGATGTGGCCTACGCCCGGATAAATAATCAGCTTGGATTGCGGCAAGGCGTCCGCGAACCACCGCGCAGCACTTACGGGGATGAGGTTATCCTCTTCTCCCCACATGATCATCGCGGGCACCTTGATCGCCGCCAGCTTCTCTGTGCTGCCGGCGTGCATGTTTCGCAGGTTTGCAAAGCGCTTCATGGTTGCTTCGCGGTTACCGGGATAGCGGTTGAGCTCCCAATAGCGGTCGACAAGCTTTGCGTCGATTTTCGATTGAACGCTCATGGAGGTTTTGACGCTGGCTTCAAAAATGCTGCGTGGGGCAATGAAGCGCGCGGCCTCTTTGATAACCGGCATCCGCATCAAACGGAAACCAATTGGTATATTGCCAGATTTGGCAGAAGGCTGGCCGCTGGCATCCACCAGCAACATCGCCTCGACTTTTTCGGGGTGCGTGAGTGTGTACATCCACGTGACGCCGCCACCCATTGAGTTGCCGCCGATGATAGCCTTTTTGACATTCAGCCGTGAAAGCAATCTATCAACGACCCCGACATACGTCGCGCTGTCATAGGTGCCGGATGGATTTTGCCCGGTCAGGCCATGGCCGGGAAGGTCCATCGAAATGATACGATATTCCTTGCCCAATATCTGGACCCACGGCTCCCATGTATGCAGCGAGGCGTTCGATCCGTGGATGAGGACAAGAACGCGGCCGTCCCGATTGCCTTCATCGCGATAGTGGACGCGCAGGCCGGGCTCAAGGTCAGCAAAGCGTGATGCGCTATTGCTATATTTGGTTTCCATCGCTGCCGCATCGGTATCTGGCGCATATCCCCAGATAAAGACTGCGGCGACCGCGATCACGAGCGCAACAACGAGCCATTTGATAAGACGTTTCATTTCTTCCCCCAATCCGTTGCTGGATTGCATGCCAGACGGGCAATGCGCAAGCCCCCACGCGCATTGTCGCTTGCCGATGCGGTAAAGTTCGCCTAATGCACTTTTCAAGATTTTCAGGCCGCTCCGTAAGGGGCGGCCCTTATTATTGGAGCAAAAGACATGGCCACCCCTTTGATGCCACATGCGACTGCCGCTTGGTTGGTCGACAATACTGGTTTGAGCTTCTCGCAAATTGCCGAATTCTGCGGCATCCATATTCTTGAAGTTCAGGCTATGGCCGATGACATGACTGGCTCGAAATATACCGGTCGCGACCCAGTGCACGCGGGCGAATTGTCGATGGAAGAAATCGAAAAGGGTCAGGCAGATGAAGACTATGTCCTTCAAATGTCCAAGGGCCCGGATCAGGTGCGCCGCACAAAGGGACCGCGCTACACGCCAGTTTCGAAGCGTCAGGATAAGCCAGACGGCATTGCATGGCTGTTGCGTAACCATCCGGAAATTTCGGATGGCGCGATCTGCAAGTTGATCGGAACGACGCGCAACACGATTGCCGCCATTCGCGATCGCAGCCATTGGAACATTGCTGAAATCCAACCAAAGGATCCCGTCACGCTTGGTTTGACGTCGCAACGCGAACTCGATGCCGTTGTCAATCGTGCCGCCAAAAAGGCAGGCATTGATAACACGGCGGCAAATGATGCGCGTCTTGGCACGGATCGTGACGCGCTGATCCAAGAATTGCGCGCAGAACGTACCGAAGCGGCACGCCGCGCGGAAGCTGCTCTCAACGGTGAAGTAGAACCGACTGAAAAGGCAGAGCTGACCGCCGATACTTTGTTCAAAAAAGCGGGCGAATAAGGACGACGTCGTCATTGCCTTAATCGCTTGATTAAGGCACGGGTGGGCTATGGCTACCAAAGCACCCCCTGATTATGACGCGTCGCTTGCCGACCACGGGTTTGAAGCAAAAGAGTTTAAAGGGCTAACATACCCCTTGGGCGATCATGCGCCGGCTTATGGCGAAATCTACCCCATCGCGCCGGACATTGGCTGGACGCGTATGCCTGTGCCCGGCAATCTGGCCCATATCAACCTGTGGTTATTGGACGAGGGCGATGCTGGCTATGCGCTCGTCGATACCGGCCTGTTCATGCCGCCGACCATTGAACAGTGGAAAGCAATGTTCGCGGGCAATTTGGCCGACCGCGAGCTCAAGCGGATTTTTGTAACCCATTTCCACCCCGACCATGTTGGCTGCGCGGGATGGCTGTCAAACAAGTTCAAAGTCCCTGTCTGGATGAACCGGACCGAATGGTTGATGGCACGGATGCTCGTTGCAGATCAGGCGGACCAGCCGCCTGAAGATGTACTGAACAACCGGCGTTTTGCGGGTTTTGACGAAGAACGCATCGACGCCGTGCGTAAGCGTGGTTGGGGCGGCTTCGCGCGTGCAGTATCGCGGCTGCCGACCGGGCATGTGCGCATGGACGACGGACAAGTCATCCGCGTGGGGCAGCGGGATTGGACCGTGATGACAGGCGGCGGACACACACCTGAACATGCCTGCCTTGTCGATTTCGACAATGGCATGATCATCGCGGGTGACCAGATTTTGCCGCGTATCACCTCAAATGTCTCTGTCATGGACAGTGAGCCCAATGCGGACCCGTTGGGTGAATGGCTCGACTCCATTACAAAATTTCGTGACGCATTGCCTGCGGATATGCTCGTCCTGCCAGCACATGGGGAACCGTTCACTGGGGTGCATGTCCGGTTGGATAGACTGGCGTCCGGCCACCATGAACGGCTCGACAAGTTGGAAGCTGCTCTGCGGCACACAGAAATGCGGGCGGTCGATACATTTGCCTTGCTGTTCGACCGGGAAATTGATGACACGGTTTACGGTTTGGCCACCGGCGAGGCGCAGGCGCATTTGCGCTACCTGCACTTTGCCGGTCGGATAAAATGTGAAATCCGCGATGGTGTTGGATGGTATCACGCGGCATAATGGGCACATGACCCAAAATATCTGGAACAGTCGTTACCTGCACCCTGTAAAATGGGACCAACATTTTGCGCCGTTGGCCTTGCACGACATGTTTTTCCAGTCCGCCGAACGGATGGGCCGTGCGGCAATCGCCGATTTCATGGGCCGAAAATATAGCTACGCCAATATGGCGGACACCGTCCGGCGGGTTGCCCGCGGTCTTCAGGATAAAGGTATTGGCAAGGGCGACCATGTTGGTCTCTTTCTGCCGAACGTCCCGCAATATATCGCGGCTTATTATGGCGCACTTGCCGCCGGAGCGACCGTGGTTAACTTCTCGCCTTTATACACCGTTGATGAACTGGCACATCAGGTGGCGGACAGCGGTACGTCTATTTTGTTCACCGTTTCAGCCGCGGCATTGCTGCCGACCGCTATCAAGGTTCTGGACAACAGCAGCCTGAAGGAACTGATCGTCGGCAGCGTCGCCGAAGCATTGCCCAAGGCGAAAAGCTGGGCCTATCGGTTGCTGAAACGCGGCGACATTGCCGCAATAGCTGACGACAGCAGAATTACCCATTATGCGGCGCTGATCGCAAATGATGGCGATTACGCGGTCCAGCCTTGCACGCCTGAAAAAGACATTGCGCAGCTTCAATATACAGGCGGCACGACAGGTACGCCAAAGGGTGCGATGCTCAGCCACCAGAATATAACGGCGAATGCGCGGCAGATTAACATGCTTGATCCGCACAGCGCGGTGAACCAGCCCAATCGCCCCGCAGATGACCGGATTCTGGGTGTGTTGCCGTTCTTCCACGTGTTTGCCAATGCAACTGTGCTTAATCGCACTGTCGCCAATGGCGGTGAAATTGTGATGCTACCACGTTTCGAGGCGCGCGCCGCGTTGGCGGCCATTAACCGCACAAAGGTGACATCATTGCCCGGCGTGCCGACAATGTATCAGGCGCTGCTCGATTGCCCCGATATTGCGAAAACTGATTTCACCAGCTTGCGCGCATGTATCTCGGGCGGCGCACCTTTGGCGGCTGAATTGAAAGAACGTTTTGAAAAGGTAACCGGCGCAGTCGTGATCGAAGGTTACGGGCTGACCGAAAGCTCAGGCGTTGTGTCGTGCAATCCGTATGAGGGGACCAATAAGATCGGCAGCATTGGTCAACCCGTACCCGGCACCGATGTGAAATTGGTCGACAAGGAAGACCCAAGCAAGCCAGCGCCGGACGGGGAACCGGGTGAATTGGTGTTTTCAGGTCCGCAGACGATGTGTGGTTATTGGAACCGTAAAGATGCGGATGCCGAGGTGTTTCTAGGCAAATATTTGCGCACAGGCGATGTCGCGACAATCGACGAAGACGGATTCATCCACATCGTTGACCGGTTGAAAGACATGATCGCGGTGGGCGGCTTCAAGGTATTCCCAAGTCAGGTGGAAGATATCCTCTACAAGCATCCATCGGTCAAAGAGGCGCTCGTTATTGGCGTGCCGGATGCGTATCTTGGCGAAGTACCGCGCGCATTTGTGACGTTGCACGATGGCGCTACAGAGGATGGTGCCGCATTGACGGCGTGGCTGAACCCGCATCTTGGAAAGCATGAACGGGTTCAAGGTGTGACCATCCTCGACGTCCTGCCCAAAACCATGATCGGAAAGCTCGACCGCAAGGCTTTGCGTTCCGCGGTTGGGCCTTAAGCATTCGGTTATATGGTTGCCGACTCCGGAGAGATACGCAAAATCATCCATGTTGATATGGATGCGTTCTACGCCAGCGTAGAGCAGCGCGATAATCCCGAACTGCGTGGTAAGCCGGTCGCCGTCGGAGGATCGTCCAAACGCGGCGTTGTGGCGGCGGCAAGCTATGAAGCACGGGCGTTTGGCGTGCGGTCTGCCATGCCTTCGGTGACTGCATTGCGGCAATGTCCGGACCTGATTTTCGTGAAGCCGCGGTTTGAGGCGTACAAGGCTGTGTCGCGTCACATTCGGGAGATATTTGCCCGGCACACCGATGTAATTCAGCCGCTGTCTTTGGATGAGGCGTATCTTGACGTCACGCACGACAAACAGGGCATCGGTTCAGCAGTCAAGATTGCCAAAGCCATTCGCGCGGCCATTCGCGAAGAAACCGGACTGACGGCAAGCGCTGGCGTGAGTTACAACAAATTTATCGCCAAGCTGGCGAGTGACCAGAATAAACCTGATGGCATGTGCGTGATATTGCCCGAACAGGGACCGGAATTTGTCGCAAGCTTACCGGTGCGGCGGTTCCACGGTGTGGGGCCACGCACTGCCGAAAAAATGGCCAAGCTTGGCGTGCACACGGGTGCAGACCTTGCCCAAAAGGACGAGATTTGGCTGTCGCAGCATTTTGGCAGTTGGGGCGCTTATCTTTTCCATGCGGCGCGCGGGATCGACAACCGCCCCGTCAACGCAAATGCTGTGCGTAAATCCATTGGCGCTGAAAGCACCTATTTCGAAGATAAACGCAGCGAGGATGCATTACGCGAAGCGTTAGACGATATTGTCGAGATCGTTTGGGATCGTATCGACCGCAATCAAGCCCAAGGAAAAACCTTGGTCTTAAAGGCGCGTTATTCCGATTTTCGGACCGTCACACGGTCGCGGACGGTTGGGCACATATTATCTGACCGTTCGGCAATCGCGACGCTGGGGCATGCGCTTTTGGACCAGATTTTGCCCGTCGAAATGGGCGTTCGCTTGCTTGGGCTGACA
>CAZCXQ010000114.1:0-6558 GCA_964502655.1 uncultured Sphingorhabdus sp. | reverse complement strand
TTTGCGCGGCTTCTGCTGTGTAATATCCCGCCGGACCGGAACCGATGATTGCGATATGCCGCATGCCCTACTCCCCGTCATTGCCTGATTCGGCAGGCTAACGGGTCAGCGCCAAAAAGAAAGCGCGACCTTCACACAGAAGATCAGGCGGCTTTACGTGCCTTGCGTGCGTCACGGTTAAGGAAACCGCGGATCGCCTCTATGCTCTCTTCTACATGGCTTAACAGGAACAAATGCCCGCCATTTCCGACGACGAAAAGTTCGCTGTTCGGAATGAGGAAATTCAAAAATTTGCCATTGGCGAGCGGAACGATCTGGTCATCATCACCCATCATGATGAGCGTTTCGGTTTTCAGAAATGGCAGGAATGGCGCGCTGGTCCATCCCATCATCGCCATCAGCTGATAAAAATATCCCGTTTTCGACGGCGGCGTAATGCGGCCAATATGCTCCGCCTTGTTGCCCACCATACCGCCGTAAAGCGTCTTAAAATGCTTCGCCATGAAATCAGGGTCTATATAACGCCGCGGGTCAGCCATTTTGACCAGCGCGGCGGGATTGCCCGGCACCATCAACATGCCAGCGCTGGTCGCGACAAGGATAAGCTTGTTCGTGCGCGCGCCATATTGCAGCGCAAATTGCTGCGCCATCGCCCCGCCCCAGCTGACGCCCATGACATCGACCACGGGCATGTCAAAACGGTCCAGCAACAACGCCGCAATGCGCGCCATCAATAAAGCGTTATAGGGCACGACGGGGTCAGGCGAACCGCCAATGCCGGGCATATCAAAGGTGATAAAATCGCGGTCATCGAGCAACTCGGCCATCGGCGCCATAGCCTCAATATTCGCGCCAATGCCGTTGAAGAACAATATCGGCAGCTTCTTCGTCGCCTTCGACGCCCGCCAAACCGCAACCCGCAAAGTACGACCGTCAACGGTCTCCATGCTGAAATTTGGGGCGCGGTTTTTGGTCATATGGGTTCCTAGAACGACTAAAAATGCATTCAGGCAGCAGCCTTGGCAGCTGGAGCGCCCCGCAACAAGCCTTCAGTGCTCAAATCCTCATCCACATCCGGCCAATGGATGCCATAGCCGCCCGCACATTTCTCCCAATGGCCACGCTGTTCGACTGTCGCATTCGCCAAACGTGGGTACCAGGCAAGCGGCGCAGAGATTGTCCGACCATCCATGAGGTCTACAATCAGGCTGTGCGCGTCAAACCGAACATCAAGCACCCGCTCGTCAGTGACCTTAGCTGAAATGTTCATGCCACTTCTCCGTGAATGTCGTCTGATGATCCTTCACCAGATCAATAATGCCAGAAATTTCGTGCGCACGAAAGCCCCGGCTTTTGGCAATTTCAAGGCTGGCTAGCCACACCTTGATTGTGGCTTCACCCTTGTCGATATGAACATGCGGCGGCTCGTTTGGTTCATGGCTGAAAAAGTAAAATCGGTAGCCATTCTCACGATGGATGGTTGGCATTTACGCACCCCCTCACTCCAAAACATACAGCCCCGGTGCGGCTTCCATCGCTGGATGCTTTTTGCTGCCGAGCGTTGCGGGGGCGGCGACTTCGGCGCCTGACCGCGCGTGGAGCCATTCCATCCAATGCGGCCACCAGCTTCCAGCCACTTCTTCGCTGCCTTTCATCCATTCGGTGACATCGGCGGGCGTCTTGCCGTTTGAATGTTTCCAATATTTCGCCTTGGGGTTGCCCGGCGGGTTCAGGATTGCCTGCATATGGCCAGCCTGGCTCAGGATGAATTCGACATTTTTGCTGCCGAACAATTGTGTCGAGCGATAACATGCGCGCCATGGCGTGATGTGGTCCGTCGTCCCGCCCAGAACGAACAGGTCGCCCGTCACCTTGGTCAGGTCAAGCGTATGGCCCGCAATTTCGAACGTGCCCGGCGCGGCGTAGGCATTTGCCTCAAACAGCTCCAAGAAATCGCCCATCAATGCCGAAGACAGGTTGGTCGCATCGGCGTTCCAGAACAATATGTCGAACGCTGGCGGATCATCGCCCAGCAGATAATTGTTGATGACATAGTTCCAGATGAGGTCATTTGGCCGCAACCATGCAAAGCCGCGCGCAAGGCTGCTGCCTTCAATCACGCCTTTCTTCGCCGCGCGTTGCCGTGCCAGCGCAATGCCATTGTGTGACACAAGGCTCGACGCCTCGGTATCGCCCGGCTTGGGTTCAAGTACGCACACCATCATCGTAATCGCGTTGGCGCGGGTGTCACCCATCGACGCCAGTTTGGACAGCAGGACGGACATGGTCTGACCGCCGGAACAGCCGCCGGAAATATTGACCTTATCGCTGCCGGTAATTTCGCAAACGACATCCAGCGCCTTGATGCAGCTTTCGATATATTCGGCCATGCCCCACACGCCCATATCCTCGGTCGGGTTGCGCCATGAGATCATGAATGGCTGAATGCCGTGGTCGGTCTGCCATTTGATGATGGATTTTTCGGGGGACAGATCGTTGATATACATTTTGTTGATCTGGGGCGGGATCGTCAGCTGCGGCGTGGCAAACACCTTGTCGGTGGTGGGCGCATATTGGACGAGTTCGAAACGTTCGTCGCGATAGACCACTGCCCCCTTTGCGGTTGCGACATTCTCACCCAGCTTGAACGGCTTTTTGTTCACCTGGCTCACCATCATGTCGTTGTGAACCATGTCGTTATAGGCGTTTTTCAGGCCCTTCACGAGGCTGAGCCCGCCGGAGTCCACCAACCGTTTTTGCGCGGTCGGATTGCCGATCAGCGTGTTGGTCGGTGACATCGCATCAATGATGATCTGCGAGATGAAATTGGCGCGGTCGCGTTCAAGCGCGTCGAGTTCCAAATCCTCAATATAGCTTTTAACGCCCTTTTGCACCGCCAGATAATATTGCGCGCCCGCTTTGAAGAAGGGGTTAAACGTCCACGCTGGGTCCATGAAACGCTTGTCCTTGGGATCAGGCGCAAGGTCCGACTTTCCGGTCATGATTTTGACGACATCTTCGGAAAAGCTGCTGGTTGCCTTCCACGCCTTGTCGGGGTTGGCGGCGGTCTGGCGGAGCATCAGGCCAATGGCGCCGATGAAATCCTCCCGCGCCAATCCTGCTAACGGGCCAAGCGCCATCGTGGCATCATTGGCGGCGTCAAACGCGCCTGCAACGCCGGAAAATGGTGCGCCTTTCTTTTTCGCGCTCTTTGTTCCGGTCTTTTTTCCAGCTCCACTGCCCGCTTTTGTCGCCATCTGCATCTCCTCTTCCCAAGATGAAGAATTACATGCCCGGCGGCCTGCGTCAATCGCGCATCAACCCGATGGAAAATGGCGCAAAAATCTTCTATAGCGCCTTCGCCCCAACAGCGCGCGCATTGTTAACAATTGAAAACAAGCGCTTCTAAACTGGAGGACGGCCGCCGCGCATCTTAATGCGCCCCTTAAGGAGCACCAGTATGAATGCCCGAGTTTGCGTTGCTGAACGATCAACAGGCCGCCTTTCGACACCAATGGGCACTGTCATTGGCAAATCCAGCGTACTGATTTTTCTGCAATGACTACAGACATGAAAAAGCTGGAAGGCTTGGGCAAATTGCTGAAGGCTGCAGGGGTTAAGCCCGCTGGCGCTGAGGCGATGGTCCGCGACCATATCGACGAAATTCAAGCCGACGCGCGCCAACATCATGCCGAACTCATCACATCGGTAAAGGCGCTTAAAGAAGAACTGGTCGAGCTGCAGCACAATCATGCGTCGTCGGTGTCCGAAATCCGGATGGCAACCGATCTGATGCGGCGCGAGATCGAAATGCGCAGCCTTGCGTTCGGCCGAACGCTCCAAATCGCCAAATTCGTTCTCATCATCGTCGCCGTTTTGCAGATCGTCCTTCTTGTAAGCCTATACACGACCATGGGCAGCAGCCTTGGCCGCTTCATCCCTGCGTCTGAGACATCGAACGACGTGCAAGCGCCTGCACCAGCAAGCATCCCTGCCCCACCCCCGACGTCCAGTCCCCAGGGCGCAGCTACGAAATGAACGAATGACATATATCATGTCCGCTAGCCGACCTTTCCGTTTTTACGTCACACGCAGCCTGATCGGTGGCCTATGCCTTGCGGCCGCGATCACGGGCATCACGGTGACCGCCAACGCGCATGATCCAAGCACAGAAAAACAAACTGCGGGAAAGCCCAAAGCAGAAAAGCCAAGCACGACAAAAATCGCCCCAGCCAAGCCAAAAGCCACCAAAACCGAGCAGAAAAAGCCAAATGTCGCAAAGCCAAGCGCGTCGACATTCACGATCCCCAGCCTCGAAGACAAACCGACCAACGCCCAGACCAACGCTCAGTCCGCTGCGGACGAAACGCTGCGCAATGACATCGACACGCTTTGGAAGAAATTTCCCGGCCGTGCGGGCATCGCCATTTACACGCCATTTTCAGATGACATTATCGGTCGGCGGCACACCGAACGCTTTCCACAGCAAAGCGTCTCCAAAATGTGGGTCGCGCTGACGATTTTGGAACAAGAAGCCGCGGGCAAGCTGTCGCTCGACAAGAAAATACGCGTCAGTCGCGATGATATTGTGGTGTTCAGCCAGCCGATTAAACAATATCTCAGCGGCAAAGATTTCTTTGAAATGTCCGTGCGTGAATTGCTTGCCCATGCCATTAACGCCAGCGACAATCTTGCAAACAGCGTCCTGATCCGCGTGGCCGGCGGCCCGCAGGCGATCAACCAGATGCTTGACCGGCGCAAGGTGCAATCGATCCGCTTCGGACCCGGCGAAGTGCTTTTGCAAAGCGCAATCGCAGGTCTCGAATGGCAACCTGAATATCGCAAGGGCAATGCCTTTAAGGAACAGCGTTCGCGCATTCCTATGGAAAAACGGCGTGCAGCACTCGACAAATATCTGGCGTCACCTTTGGATGGCGCCGCGCCGGGCACCATCGTGCTCGCGCTAAAACGCTTTGGCGAACGCGGCCCCAATGATCCGGGGGCAAAGCTTTTGAAATTGATGGCGGGGACCTATACTGGAAGATCACGCCTGCGTTCGGGGCTCGCCCCGGGCTGGAGCCTCGCCCACAAAACGGGGACGGGGCAAGTATTGGGTTCGATTTCGACGGCGATTAACGATGTCGGGGTGATGAAAGCGCCAGATGGCTGTCGCTATCAAGTCGCCGTTATGATTGCGGAAACACGCGCCGGAAAAGAAGTCACAAATGGCCTGATGCAAAATGTGGCGCGCGCGGTGGTGCGTCATCATCGCCACATCCACCCCAAGGGCGAAAAGACGTCCCAAAGCGATAGCTGACTGACCAACCGCGCCTTCTATCGAAAGGTGCAAGGAATTCAGCTTGTTAAATAAACGTTTGCGTAAATATTCACGCCTTTTTGTGGCGTCCAAAACGTGCATTCATGAATTTTGTTCCATAAAATTCATCGTGTTCACATTAGTTCACAATATAATTGTTACAAAAGTTACATTTGTGCTATAAAAACCAGCAGTGGCCCGGTCCAGCATGTAGGACATAGAAATGAAGAAATTTCATATAGCTGTCGTTGAAGACGACTTAACTTTTGCGGCAGAACTTGAAGAATTTCTGGGGGCGGCCGGCTATACGGTTTCCAGCTATGATTCATCGCAGAAATTTTTGGCCGCGTTGCGCCAATCGGAATGCGACCTTCTCATTGTCGATTGGTCGATTCCTGATTTGTCCGGTATTGAAGTGCTCGAATATATCCGGAAATTTCATCCGGATATGCCGGCCATCATGCTGACCGCACGCGCCGAAAATATCGACATTGTGCGCGGGTTACAGGCGGGTGCCGACGATTATGTTTCCAAGCCAGTAGATCCCGACGTCCTTTCAATGCGGATCAAATCGCTTTTGCGCCGCTGCAAAGGCGAAGTGAAGAACGTGTCGGAAAACGTCATCCTTGGCCGTTATTTGCTGCGTCCATCGACATCCACGATCTACCTTGGCGACGAAGAGATTGTGCTGCCGAAGCGTGAATTTGACATGGCGATGCTGTTTTTCGCAAATCCAAACCGCCTTCTTTCGCGGCAATATTTGGCAGCAACCTTATGGGGTAAAGTTGTCGATTACCAATCGAGGACGATTGACACCCATGTGGCACGGTTACGCAAGAATCTGAAACTTGACCCCACATGCGGCATCAGCCTGAATGCGTTGTACGGTTTTGGATATACCTTGCAGGCCGATGTGCACGCCATGAACGCAGCGCACGAACACACCGCCCTGTCCGCTTAAGCAAGTGACCGCACAGCTCTAGCCACGCCCGCTGCGTCGGAACACCTATCCGTGCGCAGCGAGGGCTAAGGACGGTTTCGGGGAAATGCACGTTGCACTTCAGGGTTAATCCTCCGCACTTGCGTCCCTCCGTTACGGCGCTACAGCACCCAAAATGAGCATGATTGAAATCGTCGCCGTTTTGCTCGGCATTGCCAACATCGTCCTGATTATCCGGCGATCGGTTTGGAACTTTCCCGTGGCGATTGTCATGGTCGCTTTATATTTCATCATCTTCCGC
>CAZCXQ010000113.1:0-6598 GCA_964502655.1 uncultured Sphingorhabdus sp. | reverse complement strand
ATTGCCTTTACCTCCGACCGGGGCGGCGGCGACAATATCTGGATCATGAACCGCGATGGTTCCGACAAACGGCAGATGAGCAAAGAGGATTTCCGCTTGCTCAATCAACCCAGCTGGAGCCCCGATGGCCGCTTCATCGCCGCCAAGAAGCATTTCACCACGGGCCGTTCGCTGGGTACTGGCGAAGTCTGGCTGTACCATGTGTCGGGCGGCGCAGGCGTTCAGCTGGTCAAGAAGCCCAATGAGCAACATCAGAAGGAATTGGGCGAACCCATCTTCGCCCCCGATGGCAAGCATATTTATTACACGCGCAACATCACGCCCGGACCCATCTTCCAATATGCGCAGGATTCCAACGGTCAGCTTTTCGACATTGAAAGCTATGAGATTGAGACCGGCAAAACCGAAACCGCCGTGTCCGGTGTCGGTGGTTCGGTGCGTCCAACGCCCTCACCCGATGGCAAGAAAATCGCCTTCGTCCGCCGCGAGCGGACCAAGTCAAAACTCTATGTGAAAGATCTGGACACCGGCGAAGAGCGCAAGATTTATGATGCGCTCGACCAAGATGTGCAGGAAACATGGGCCGTCACCGGCGTCTATCCAAATATGGATTGGTCACCCGACAGCAAGACCATTTATTTTTGGGCGGGCGGCAAGATCCGCAAGGTCGATTGGCCGAGCGGCGCATCGAGCGAAATCCCGTTCCGCATTTCCGACACGCGCGATGTCATCGACCCGCCACGTCCGCCGATTGAAGTGGCACCGGCCGAGTTCCAGACGCACATGCCGCGCGGCGTGGTTACCTCGCCCGATGGCCGGACCGTCTTGTTTGAAACCATGGGTAAGTTGTGGGTCAAGCCTGTGGCAGGCGGAGCGGCAAAGCGCTTGACCGCATCGGACAGCGCGATGGAAGCATATCCGACCTGGTCGCGCGACGGGAAGACCATCGCCTTTGTGAACTGGACCGATAAGGGCCTTGGCCATATTCAGGTCGTGGGCGCAACGGGTGGCAGGGCGAAAAATGTGACGGCGCAATCTGGCCATTATGCGCGTCCGCGCTTCTCGCCAGACGGCAAGACGATCGTGTTCGAAAAGCAGGAAGGCGGCGGCCTAACTTCGCCCACACGTTCGGATCAGCCGGGAATTTACCGTATAGCCACGACAGGCGGCAATGCTGTCCGCGTTACCGAAAGCGGAACCACGCCGCATTTCGCGGCCAGCAATGACCGGATTTTCTATACCGAATCCGGTGCCAACAAACGCTTGCTCGTCAGTGTCGACCTGAATGGTGAAGCCAAGCGCAGCCATGCCAGCGGCGAGCTGACGACCATTTATGAAGTATCGCCAGACGGGAACAACTTTGCCTTCCGTCAAAACTATGAAGCATTTGTGATGCCGCTGATGCCGGGCACGCAGGAAGTCACGGCGTCGTCGTCGGGCAGCGCGCTTCCCGTGGTGAAGGTGAGCAAGGGCGGTGCCGATTATATGCATTGGAGCCGCAATGGCGATGCATTGCATTGGGCACTTGGCCCTACGCTCTACACCGCTCAAACCAGCGCATTCTACCCCAATGGCCCGCTTGCGAAAGACGCCAAGCCCGTCAAATTTGCGCCGCCAAAAGACGGCATCTCGCTTTCGATGACGGTGAAGTCGGACCGTCCAACTGGCCTGGTCGCCTTCACCGGCGCGCGGGTCGTGACCATGGCGGACAAGGATGGCGGGATCATCGATAATGCCGTCATCTTGGTCGAAAATGACCGGATCAAAGCCGTCGGCAAGGCGGGAGACTTCCCGATCCCTGCGGCTGCTAAAACTGTGGATGTCACCGGCAAGACCATCATTCCGGGTCTTGTTGATGCCCACGCCCACGGCCCGCATGGTGTCGATGAAATGACGCCGCAGCAAAACTGGGTGAATATGCTCAACCTCGCCATGGGTATCACCACGCGGCATGATCCATCCAGCAGCGCCGCGACGGTTTTCCCGGCGCTGGAAATGCAGCGCGCGGGCCTTATTGTCGGGCCGCGTTCTTTCTCCACGGGCGAGATTGTGTACGGCGCAAAGGCCGCCGATGTGTATGCCGAAATCAATGGCCTTGATGATGCCCTCGCGCATGTCCGGCGGTTGAAGGCGCAGGGTGCGCACAGCGTCAAAAACTACAACCAGCCACGCCGGGAACAGCGTCAGCAAGTTGTTGCCGCTGCGCTTCAGGAAAATATGCGTTCGGTGGCGGAGGGCGGTTCGCTGTTCGGCATGGACATGAACCTGATTGCCGATGGTAACACCACCGTTGAGCACAATGTCCCGCTCGATATTTTCTACGGCGACGTGCTTCAGTTCTTCTCCAAATCGAAGGTGGGGTACACCCCGACCCTTGTCGTGACCTATGGCGGCCCAGCCGGTGATCCGTATTGGCGCGCACATACCGATGTGTTCCGTCATCCGTTGATGGCCAAGCATTATCCGCCGACCGAGCTTGCGGCGAACAATGCACGCCGCGAAATCGCGCCTGAGGAAGACTATGTCGACGATAACAGCGCGCGTGAGGCACATAAGCTTGCCAAGCTTGGCGTGCCTGTCTCCATCGGTGCGCATGGTCAGGAAGCGGGCATCGCGGCGCATTGGGAACTTTGGTCGTTCGTGCGCGGTGGCATGTCGCCAATCGAGGCATTGGCCGCAGGCACAATCGAGTCAGCCCGTTCGCTTGGCTATGACAAGGATGTTGGCTCCATCGCCGTAGGCAAGCTTGCCGACCTCGTCGTTCTCGACGCCGACCCAAGCGCGGATATCCGCAATTCGGACAAGGTCGCCAAGGTTATGATCGGTGGCCGTTTATATGATGCGGCCACGCTGAACGAAGAAGTCACCGGCACACGCAAACGTATGCCATATTATTGGGAATGAGTTCAGCCGGGTGAGCTCAATTTTCTGGCCCGGGCAAATAGTCCCGGGCTGGAAAATGGCTCAAACATCTCGTCCGCGCTTTCGGGATCAAGCGCGGCATTTTCCGCCAGCGCTTTTTCGGCATCGGTGAGTTCCGAAAGCTTAAGCAGATTGAGGGTTCGGCCATTTCCGGCATAATTTTCGATAATATCCCGCATGCCTGTGCCGTTGCCGAGCAATTCAGCGACTTTCTCGACCGATAGTCCGCAATGTTCCGCCAACAATGTTGCGCGCATCATGCGGATGCCGGGCGCCGCGCTTTCATTGCCGGGGCGCTTTGCATCGATGAAGATATCGCATTCGCTATCAAGGCCAAGCGAGCGATTGTTCATGTTGGCTGAACCAATGCGCAGGATTTCGTCGTCGACAATCAACAGCTTGGCATGAACATAAATGGGTTCCCCCAATTTTGTGTGCGGGACGTAGATCGACAATCGGCCTTTTGTGTCATGTTTGCCAATGGCGCGCAGCAGTTGAACGCGCGCGCCGTCCATCGCCTTCTGTTCTAACCAGCCATCCGCGGTCTCGGGATTTACGATGATGATTTCTGGCGGGTCATTTTCTGACATACGCCGGGCGATGGCATCTGCGATTTTGGGTGACGCAAAATATTGGTTTTCGGCATAAATGAATTTCTTGGCGCGGGCGATGTGTTCCAGAAACAATTGCTCTATTTCGCGGATCGGGCCGACATCTTTATAGGCTGCGCGGGTACGCGCGATGCCCATTTCGACATATTGAAACTCGGCCTCTAGAAACTCTGGCCATGGCGATGGCGCGTCTGCGGGGCAGGGCTCAAGCGGATCACCGCCGGCAAGCGTCCACCGGGCGCGGCTAAGTTCTGCAAGCGCCGCTGCAGCCTCGCCCTCGACCAACATCGTGATGTCGTGCCATGGCCCGTAAAGCTTGCCATTGGGCCGCCTGCGTTTGGGATTCTGGTCAACATGGTCTGGCGTGTCCCAGCGGTCGGCGGTCATATCAATCCCGCCACAGGCCGCCATTTTGTCATCAATGATGACGATTTTCTGATGGTGACTGCATCCGATGGGATGTGCGCTGTCGAGCTTGAACTGAATTTGCTTATGCATCGCCCATTTGGCGACGTCGAGCATTGTGGAGCCACGTGTCACCATCTTGAGCGCGCCGAAATTCCATTTCAGCAATTTGATCTCAAGGCCCGGCGTGCGATTTGCGAGCCACAGAATGAAGTCGCCCAAACGCTTTGGCGGATCACCTTTTTTCCGGCGGCTTCGGCTGAGGTCGATTCGCGTATCGAAGTCCCAGCCTATCAACATGATGCGGTGCTGTGCGTTCATCATTGCGGCCTGAATGATTTCGAAATATGGCGCGGCATCAATGACTGGGTGGGCGCGGCTGGCCTTTGCATGCCGCCATACACTGCTGCTTTCCGATATATCTGTGCGCATAGGCCCTCCGGTTGCCGGTCTGTATTTATCGTAAACCACTTCAGGATAAAAAAGCTGACTCCACATCCATGAAAAATGGAGTATGGAACAAAACATGAACAAAAAGCCGAATCACATACAGCCGACTCTATCGGCTGGTGCGTTTCCATCTGTGCAAGGAATGTGGAAGCAATACCAGTCGGATGCCGCGCAATCATTGCTGCCTACAGGGGCGCCTTATGTCGACGAACGGCTGCGCGGTGGCATAACGCAGGCAGGGCTGCATGAATTTTTTGGCGGCGCAAAAGCTGACTCCCATGCCGCAGCTGCCTTTGCGCTTTTGCTGGCATGGCGGCTGCCGCAAAGCGATGCCGCTATCTTCTGGATATCAGGGGACAAGGAACGCCAGACATCGGGTCGCCTCTACCCTTATGGATTGTCGGCAATGGGCGGCGACCCCGCGCGCATGCTGCTGGTCCAGACAGCCGATTTGCGCGATGCCTTGCGGGCTGCAGCGGATGCCATCCGGTCGAAAGCCGCGAGCGCGGTCATATTGGAAACGCATGGCAACGCCCGGTTGGTGGATTTGACCTCGACCCGGCGGCTTGCCTTGGCCGCGGCGGAGACTGGGGTGCTCGCCCTGCTCGTGCGCGGGGATGCGGTGCCGATGCCCAGCGCGGCGCGCACACGCTGGCGGATATGTTCTGCGCCCTCTGCGCCATTGCCGGGAAATGCCCCGGGCCTTCCGACTTTTGACATCAGCCTCCTGCGCCATCGCGGTGGCGCGGCTCCTTTTGCGGCAAGAGTGACTTGGGATCATGCAACACGAAGCTTTTTTGACGCGCCGCTATCTGGCGGTCTTTCTGCCATTGTTACCGACACAAAGATTGGTCCGGCATCGCGGCAGCGCGCCTGATGCGCCTTTTGCCATGGTCGAAAAACAACGCGGGGCCATGCGGCTGGCGGCCTGTGATCCGGCGGCGCATGCGCTTGGCCTGACCGCAGGAATGGCGCTGGCCGATGCCCGTGCCCGCGTGCCCGATCTGGCGGTCTTTGACCATGATCCTGTGGCGGACCTCAACTTGCTCGGCTGGCTCGCCGATGGGTGTGAGCGTTATACCCCTGCTTGCATGTTGGACCCGCCGCAAGGGTTGTTGCTCGATATTACGGGGTGCGAACATGTGTTTGGTGATGCGGCGCGGCTGGCGAAGGATGTGCACGCGCGGTTCAGCCGTCATGGCCTCAGTTGCCGGATTGCCTTGGGGCGCACCCCCGACAGCGCGCAGGCCAAGGCGAAATATGCGGCACGCGCCATTTCCGACGTGCCTGTGGAGGCGCTGGATGGCGGTGACAAGGTGCATAAGGCGCTTCGCCGGGCTGGCCTGAGAAGCATTGGCGATCTGGCTGTCCGCCCGCGTAAGCCGCTGGCGGCGCGTTTCGGCAAGGCAGTTGTGGTGCGACTGGCGCGCCTGTTGGAAGAGGAAGACCCGCGCATCACCCCGCGCCGTAGCTTGCCAATCATCCATGTTACGCAGAATTTTGCCGAACCGATTTCGCGCACCAATGATGTATTGGCGACCATCGAAATGTTGGCAGGCGGCACGGCGCTTCAGTTGCAAGAACGTGGGCAGGGCGGGCGACGGTTCGAAATATGTCTATTCCGCAGCGATGGCCATGTCGCGCGGCTGGCGGTGGATACCGGCACGCCAACGCGCGACGCTGCGCTGCTCATGCGCTTGATCCGGGAGCGTATCGACGCGCTGTCCGACCCGCTTGACCCCGGCTTTGGCTACGACCTCATCCGGTTGGAAGTTCCGATCGCTGAAGTGCTGGCCAATGTTCAAGTCGGGCTGGAGACAAAGATCGACACAGATGCGGCCGCAGCCGCGCTCATCGATCGGCTCAGCGTTCGGTTGGGGGCAGAGCGTGTGCGGCAATTCCACGCACGGCAAAGCCACATCCCCGAACGCGCAGCGCTTGAGCGTATCGCGCAATCTGACGCTTCAAAAGCGGACTGGTCAAAAGCAGACTGGCCAAAATCGGTTCCGGGCGAACCGGCGATGCGCCCTTTTCGATTGTTTGAAACGCCGCAGCCGATTGAGGTCACCGCCGGATTTCCAGAAGGCGAACCGCGCAGCTTTCGCTGGCGGCGGCACGTGCACCGCGTCACGCGGGTGGAGGGCCCTGAACGCATCAGCCCGGAATGGTGGCGACACCCGCGCGGCTACGCGCCGGGCAATGGCAGCCTG
>CAZCXQ010000112.1:5965-6627 GCA_964502655.1 uncultured Sphingorhabdus sp. | reverse complement strand
CAAAGCAATGCCGCGTTGGTTGAAAAGAACTTTAACGACGCTGAAACCTATGGCGCACGTTTGGCGCTGGGCATTGATCTGGACGACAACTGGACCATCAAGCCAACGCTGATGGGCCAAGTCCAGAACACGCAGGGTAGCTATTCACAGGAACGTTCCGGCCAAACAACCGGTGAACTGCAAACGGTGCAGTACAACCCCGAGGGCAGCCGCGATAAATGGATTCAGGCCGCGCTGACCGTTGAAGGTAAGATCGGCAATTGGGATGTGACCGCAACCGGCGGACATTTGCGTCGTAAGTCAGAAACGCAATTGGACTATTCCGATTATGCCTATTTCTACGACGCGCTCGCTGGGTACGGCAATTATTTCTATGACAATGCCGGGAACCTCGTGAACCCGAACCAGTATATTCAGGGCGTTGACACCTATAGGAAAAGCTTCGGTGAATTGCGTGTTGCCAGCCCTGCGGATGCGCCTGTGCGGTTCATTGGTGGTCTGTTTGCACAGCGCCAGTCGCACATTATCGACCAAAACTACATCATCGATAATATTGCCGATTCCATCACGGTTACCGGAACCGACAGCAATATCTGGCTGACCATGCAGAAACGCGTTGACCGCGATTATGCGGCATTTGGCGAATTGACCTATGACGTGAC
>CAZCXQ010000112.1:0-5955 GCA_964502655.1 uncultured Sphingorhabdus sp. | reverse complement strand
GTGACGGAGAAGCTCTCGCTCACCGGTGGTCTGCGTTATTTTAAGTTTGATAACTCGCTTCAGGGCTTTTTTGGATTTTCGGATGGCTATTCAAGCCGAACCGGTGAAGCTGCTTGCCTCAACACCGACGGCACAACCCGTCGTGCCAACCCAAGCGGCACACCGGTGCCGATCCTCGTCGATGGCAGCCCTTGCACCAATGTCGACAAGTCGACTTCGGATACTGGCTTCATTCACAAGCTGAACGCCACGTACAAGGTCAACGACGACGTGCTGCTATATGCAACATGGTCGCGTGGTTTCCGCCCCGGTGGTATCAACCGTCGCGGTACATTGCCACCTTATGGTTCGGACAAGTTGGACAATTATGAATTGGGTTGGAAAACCACATTCGATGCGTTCCGCTGGAACGGCGCAGTGTACCAGGAAGATTGGAATGATATTCAGCTGTCCTTCCTCGGCGCAAACGGCCTGACGGAAATCCGCAATGCCGGTATTTCCCGTATTCGCGGCGTTGAAATGGATGTCGGCTATCGTGCCGGCGGCTTCAGCATCAACACTGGCTTCAGTTATAACGACGCGCAAATTCGCCGTGACTTCTGCGCCATTGCCAACGCGACATTTGATTGTACGACACCGGGCAATTCATTGCTCGCAGAGGCTGGGTCACGCCTACCTGTTACGGCCAAGTTGAAGGGCAACGCCATCGCGCGTTACGAATTCCCTGTCGCTGACTGGAATGGTCATGTGCAATTTGCCGTGAACCATATTGGAAGTCGCAAGAGCGATTTGCGGCCTGCGCAAAATGCTATCAAGGGCGATTTGGGTGCCTACACGACCGCTGACTTCTCCGTTGGCGTAAAGAGCGACCTATGGTCAATCGAGGCATTTGCGACGAACCTGTTCGATACACGCGGTATCGTGAACACGGGCGTTCAATGCCTTGAAACGGTTTGCGGTACGGACGTGACGCCTTCGACGCCAACTGGCGGTGCGTTCTACGACGTACTGATCAAGCCACGGCTGATCGGCGTGAAATTCTCACGCGATTTTTGACAATTGTTCGCTTTTCTTCCCTGCAAAAATTTGTAGGGAAGAAGGGTGAAATTTGTCATTAAATGAATGACATAGAGTTTGTTGCCAATGGCGACAGGGGGGGAGAAGCCGGATCTGCATAGATCCGGCTTTTTCATTATGGCTTAGCCGAAGATCCGTTTCAGGATGCCTCTGTCGGCCAGCACTTCCGCGGCGCAGTTGTGACCCGGAGCGCCGGTAACACCGCCGCCGGGGTGGCTACCTGCACCGCACATATACAGGCCCTTCAACGGTCCGCGATACGCGCCATGGCCCAAGATCGGACGTGCTGACCACAATTGGTCGAGGCTCATATTCCCGTGCATGATGTCACCGCCCACAAGCCCGAATTTGCGTTCGAGGCCCTTGGGGCTCAGTATCTGCCGGCCAAGGACAGATGCGCGGAAACCCGGTGCATAAGCCTCTACGGTATCGATGATGACATCGGCTGCCTTGCCCTCTTCGGCATCCCAATCGCGTTTGGAACCATCGGCATTATCCGGAAGCTCCGGCGCAAATTGCTGGCAGAACAGGCTTGCGACATGTTGCCCCGCAGGCGCGAGGCTGTCATCGATAACTGACGGGATGAGCATTTCGACAATCGGCTTTTGCGACCAACCATCGCGCTTTGCATCGAGAAACGCGCGGTCCATATAATCAAGCGTTGGCGCAATGATGATACCCGATTGGTGATGTTCGCCGGGTTCGGGCAAGCATGTAAACTTGGGTAGTTCGGAAAGCGCGACATTCATACGGAACGTCCCGCTACCCGCCTTGAACCCTTTTACGCGGCGTTTGAATTCGGGTTTTAAATCGGCGTCGTCGAACATGCGTTCATACAACAGCTTGGGCCCAACGTTGGAGATCACGCGGTCGGCGACGATTTCCTCGCCACTTTCCAACCGGACGCCAGCCATTTTTTCGCCGTCGACCAGTACGCGTGATACTGGCGCTTCAAGGCTGATTTCCACGCCAAGGGCAACGCACACCTTCGCCATGATTTGCGTAATCGCGCCCATACCGCCAATGCTATGTCCCCATGCGCCCTTGTTGCCGTTCACTTCGCCAAAGACGTGGTGGAGCAAAACATAGGCGCTGCCGGGCGTATCGGGGCTGGCATAGTTGCCGACCACCGCGTCGAAACCGAACGCCGCCTTGACCGCTTCGCTTTCGAACCAACTGTCGAGGAAGCTACGCGCCGATTTAGTGAACAGTTCAAGTACGTCACGTTGCTGCGACAGGTTGAGCTTCATCAGCCCACGTCCCTGCACGGCAGCATCGATGAATGTTTTCAGCCCGTCACCGACATTGGGTGGCGATTTCAGCGCAAGATCGCGCAGGACGTCGGCAACACCTTCCAACATATCATAATATTCTGGAAGGACCGCGGCGTCATGTTTTGAAAAGCGCGCAAATTCGGCCTGTGTGCGTTCAACGCCGCCACCCAGTTTCAAATAGCCGCCGTCTTCTTGTGGCAGGAAATTCGATATCGGGCGTTCAATAACGCGGTATCCATGGTCGGCCAGTTTCATGTCCGAAATGACCTTGGGCTGAAGCAGGCTGACGGTGTAGCTTGCGACCGAGTTGCGGAAACCGGGGTGGAATTCTTCGGTGACGGCTGCGCCGCCCACGACATCGCGACGTTCGACGATGCGAACCTTTAGCCCAGCGCGCGCCAGATAAAAGGCGCAGACAAGGCCATTGTGGCCAGCGCCAATGATGAGCGCGTCATATTTTTGTGTCATTTTTTGCTCCAGCCCTGCGCAGGGCGTTGTTCGAGGCGCGCTTCGGGAATGATATTGCGAATTTGGCGACAGAAGCTCTTGAGGCAAACTTCCTTGTCGGACAGCGGACCCATGGAAAAGCTTTGGCTAGCCATGCCGTGCTGCACGCGGGTGATGAGGGCGGTGTCTTCGGCATTTACTTGCCGGTTAATCCGCCAGTTGAGATAGCGTGCAGCGCGCATTTCGCGGCGATCGTCAGGCAAGACATAGCTAATCTCGCGGATGATGCAGGTGGTGGGGCCAGTGGGCAGCCATTGCATGAAATCGACTTGATCGGGATAAATGTCGAACGCGACTGATGGCCACAGTTTGAAGTACAACCAGCGCTTCTGGTTGTCGGCGGGCAGGTGTGGCACTGGCGGTAACAGCTTTTGATACGCGCGCTCTGACCAGTTGGCCGATGGCCGGTCAACAAGGTCGCCCCACATGCGGTCGACATGTGGCTCCGCCTCAATGCCATAGCTTTTGCCGAACAGCCGCGTGAGGCCGGGATGCGCCACCGGAATGTGAAGGCCATCGGAATAATTGTCGCCGACATTTTTCCAGTTCACAGCGCGCGGTCGCATCGTCACACGGCCAAGCGCCGTGAGTTCTTCAAAACGATAAGGCGCGACCTGGTCTTCATAAGGCGCCATCATGTCGGCCACCGACGGGCCGCCGCTTTCCAGCCGAACAAAAACAAAACCGCGCCAGATTTCCATGTCGACAGCGACAAGACCCGCTTTGTCCTTGTCCAAAGTGGGGTAGGACGCGCTGTCCGGAACACCCGTCAATCGGCCATCAAGATCATAAGTCCAGGCATGATACGGGCACACAAGCTTCTTGGCGCATCCGCCCGAACCATCGACCAAGCGGCTGCCCCGGTGGCGGCAGACATTGGTAAAGGCGCGCAACAGCTGATCCGCGCCGCGCACGACGATGACGCTTTCGCCAATATAATCGAGGCTATGCCAGTCGCCACTGTTCGGGACATCGCTGACATGGCAAACGACTTGCCATGAGGGACGGAAAATCCGTTCTACCTCAAGCGCTGCAAATTCAGGGTCGTTATAGGTCCATGCTGGCAGGCTCCAGCCGTCCAGATTATCACGCTCTATGTGCAGGTCTGATTCGGACATCTTGCCCTCCTTATTATACGAGTGTATAACAACTACATGAGCGCGCGACAAGCCTTCACCCGCGAAAGCGCCGATACCCGCCGAGACGCCTTAATCGCGGCCTGTGCGCGCTGTCTGGGGACGCATGGCGCGCAGGGCGTATCGGTACGTACGATCTGCTTGGAAGCTGGCGTGTCACCGGGATTGCTGCGGCATTATTTCGATGGAATTGATGCGCTCGTCGCGGAAACATATCGGGCGACCGGCACACGCGTTGCCGCAGCGATGCACGCGGCCGTTGTTATGGTTCCCGAATCAGATCCGCGCGGGCGATTGCTGGGGTTTATCACCGCCAGTTTTCGTGAGCCTATTGCCGACCCTGCCTTGCTCGCCACATGGCTCGCCTTTTGGAGCCTGTCGCGAACGTCGCCCATAATCGGACAAATTCATGACGAGCTGTACGCCGACAACAGACAGGATATTGAACGGCTGATATCCGCCTGTCCCAACGCGCCGAAGGATACACGGCTGGCCGCGGTGGCGCTAACGGCGCTGGTCGATGGCTTATGGTTGGAACTGAGTTTGGGCAACGCGCCGTTCAGCGTTGCTGAAGCCGAGGCACTGGCTGAAAAGTGGGTGGATAGTTTCATTTGAAACAGTAAGGTTGCGGGATGGCCGATACATCCGAACCTGATACCCCAATGACCTATGCGCGCTACCTCGCGCTCGACAGACTTCTGGACTGTCAGAATCCGCAGTCCGATTTGGATGATGAGATGCTGTTCATCATCATCCACCAAACCAAAGAGTTGTGGCTCAAGCAAATCATCCGCGAGCTTCAACTGGCGCGATCGCAAATCCAGAACGATGCGCTGGTGCCTGCCTATAAGGCGTTAGCGCGTGTCAGCCGTATTCAGGCGGTGATGACGCTCAGTTGGGATGTGCTGTCGACGATGACGCCGTCTGAATATACACGATTTCGCCATGTCCTTGGGCCAAGCTCTGGCTTTCAGTCGGACCAGTTTCGCACAGTGGAATATTTGCTTGGCCTCAAAGCGTCGGCTTTTCTGAAATATCAGGTGGACAGGCCAGACGCGCATGCCGCGATGACCGACGCACTTATGAACCCAAGTATTTGGGATGATGCCATTGCCGCTTTGGCACGCGTGGGGTTCGACATACCGCACGCATTGCTGGAACGCGACTGGAGCCAAGCACATCTGTTTTCACCAGAGGTCGAAGCCGCATTTCTCACGGTCTATCGCAACCCCGACACATATTGGGAATTGTACCAGCTGGCTGAAAAGCTCGTCGATCTGGACGACGCAATGGCGACGTGGCGGCACAAGCATGTCCTGACCGTCGAGCGTATCATTGGTGGTAAGACCGGCACTGGCGGGACGGCGGGTGTCAGCTATTTGAACAGCACCGTGTCGAAGCGCGCCTTTCCCGAATTATGGTCTCTGCGCACGCAACTGTGACCGCTTCATACATCATCAACGGGCATGAATCGATTTCATGTCACACGGTTGCAACAGCAGCTGACTAGCGCGATACACGCAATATTGAGTCGGATCGTCGGGGGAGCACAGGATGTCATTTTTTATCAATCGCCGCCAATTGTTGGCAACTGCTGGCTTTGGCATTGGCGGCTTATTGCTGCCGGGCGGAGCCGCCATGGCGCAAACGCTGCTTGGGCTCACCGGTTTTACGCACAATGTTGCCAGTGGAGAGCCTGGCCCCGATTCCGTGCTGCTATGGACACGTTATGTAAACCCGACCGGCGGTCCATCCAAAGTTCGCGTCGAAATTTCCGAAAGCCAGGATTTTTCGAAGATAGCGGGCGGCGGCCAAATGGTGACAGGTCCATGGCGCGACCACACCGTGAAGATTACGGTCGATAATCTCGCGCCGGGCAAATGGCACTGGTTCCGCTTCATTGCGCCCGACGGCAGCATATCGCCCGTTGGCCGCACGAAGACATTGCCCGTTGGCAAAAC
>CAZCXQ010000111.1:0-6628 GCA_964502655.1 uncultured Sphingorhabdus sp. | reverse complement strand
ATCCGTTTGATAGCCCGTGGCGCGGCGGCGTGGCGGCTTCATCGCCCGCGCAGGTGCAGTCCGATAATCAGGCCGCTAATGCCGAAACACGTCTCGCCAATGACTTAAGTCAGGCGATTGATGTTACCGACTTTAGAGAAGCGACCGAAAGATATGAAAAGGCGGTCCTTGAGCAGGCACTGGCGAAGTGTCGGTATAATCAGCGGCAAACGGCCAAGGCGCTGAACCTGAGCTACGATCAGTTGCGCCATACGCTTAAGAAGCATGACCTTTTGGGATAAAAAAAGGGGCGGCGTTAGCCACCCCTTTTAACTTTACGAAGATCGTGACGATTAGCCGCCGTTAAAGCTGACCATCGTGTAGAGCATTGGGATCGAAAGCAATGTGTTCAAACGCGATGTCATCATCGCTGTCGTTGCTGCCTTTGCCTTTGTCGCATCATCGGCTTCAACAATGCCAAGAGCTTTCTTCTGGTTGGGCCAGATGATGAACCAGACATTGAATGCCATGATTACCGCAAGCCACATGCCAACACCGATCAGTCGGTAGGGATCCTGCAGCGTGAATGCCTGATGGGCGTAACCGGCCTGAACCGAAATGATCAGTCCCAGCAACACGGTCAAAGCCGCGGCCCAGCGGAAGAAAAACAGCGCCGATGGTGCGATATGCTTCGACACCGCTGGCTTAAGCTCTGCGGGAATTTTCGGCATGGTCGGAATTTGAACGAGGTTGAAATAGTACAACAGCCCAATCCAGACGATCCCGAAGAATGTGTGCAGCCAACGTGTGACAGACTGCGCCGTCAATGCGTCGCCGTGCAAACCGAACATAACTGCCAATGACAGCACGAGACCGGCGACCAGCACCAGATGTAGATTTCCAAAAAATTTCGCCATTTTTTCCTCCTGTAGGCATTCAGGTGATTTTGCCCCTGATGCGTAGCAGCCTATCTTTGTGGGCCGCGCTTGTCACATATTTTCTGCGCAATTTGCGTGCTTCCAACGGAACGGGCGATGCGCCCGTTCGTTTGCGTTGCGGACTTCTCAAAAGGAAACATGCAACATGCCCTTCATTCTCCCGGAACTTCCTTACGACGAAATTTCCTTCGGCGGCCTCATTTCTGCGGAAACGTTCGACTTTCACCATGGCAAACATCACAAGGCGTATGTCGATAAAACCAATGCCTTGGTCGCCGACGATCCGGCCTTGTCAGGTGCGCCATTGAGCAAAGTTATCACGGCTGCCAAGGCGAAGGGCAACACACAATTGTTCAACAACGCCGCGCAAATTTGGAACCACAGTTTTTATTGGCAGTGTCTGACACCGGAAAAACAGGCGCCTAGCGGCCAGTTAAAGACAATGATCGATGAAAGCTTCGGCAATGTCGAAAACCTGCTGGCGAAGTTCAAAGAAGAAGCCGTCGCGCACTTCGCGAGCGGTTGGGCGTGGCTGATTGTCGAAGGCGACACATTGAAGATTACGTCGTTACACGACGCCGACACACCCTTGGTACATGATATGAAGCCGTTGCTCACCATCGATGTGTGGGAACATGCTTATTATATCGACTATCGCAATGCCCGCCCTGACTATGTCGATGCGTTACTCGCCAATGCGATTAATTGGGAATTTGTAGCCGAAAATCTTGATGGACAAGGCCTCTCACGCGCTGACCAAGCCTGAATTTACGCGTTGGGCGGTGTCTCTGTGTCGTCACCCAGTTTTAACCCGTGGCGCATCAGCATCGGGATATTGGCAAGCGCGAACAGGAATGTGCAGGCCGTTACCCCCCACACCTTTATGGATAGCCAGGTATCGAACGAGAACCACTCTGGCCGACGAAAAATCTCGTTCAATCCGGCAAGCGCCAGGAAAAACACGCCCCAACTCAACGACAGTTTTAACCAGCCGGTTTCGTCTAGACCTTGATAGGCATGCTCCAGAACATATTTGAGCATGGCCTTCCCGCGAAACCAACCACCAAGCAGCAGAAGCGCAAAAAAGGCGTAAATGATGGTCGGCTTAATCTGGATGAAGCGTTCGTCATGGAACCAGATCGTCAGCGCGCCGAAAAACACACCTAAAGCTGCCGTGAGCTTCAGCATCGGTGAAATTTTGCCGAGCTTTACCTTAGAGACAATGACCGCAATCAGAATCGCGGCCATGAATGTGGCGGTGCCGACAATCGCGCCTTGTTTCGGATCGGTGTCCGAACTGCCCAATTTTGATGCCACAAAAAATAGCAGCAGCGGTCCAAAATCGAGAATGAAGTTTAAAGTACCGGAGGACTTTTTTGGCGTCGCTGCGTCGCTCACAACGAACCTCCGCTAATCGCACGGGCAACATCTTGCGCATTGAAGGGACGCAAGTCATCGATGGTCTCGCCAACGCCAATGGCGTGAATTGGCAGGCCGAACTGCTTGGCCGCGGCGACCAAGATCCCGCCGCGCGCGCTGCCGTCCAGTTTCGTCATCACAAGCCCAGTTACGTCAGCGACTTCTTTAAAGGTTTCGATTTGCGACAGCGCATTTTGTCCGGTCGTCGCATCCAGAACCAACACCACATTGTGCGGCGCTGCGGGATTGAGGCGCCCAAGCACACGGCGGATTTTCGCCAGCTCATCCATCAATTCGCGTTTGTTCTGAAGCCGCCCAGCGGTGTCGACGATCAGCACGTCTATGCCTTCTGCAGTCGCCTTTTTCACCGCATCAAACACGACACCAGCAGCGTCGCCGCCTTCGGGGCCAGTCACAATGGGTACGCCAAGGCGTTCCGCCCAAACTTTCAACTGGCCAATGGCTGCGGCGCGGAACGTATCGCCAGCGGCCAACATGACGCCATAATCCTGTTCAAGGAAAAGGTTGGCCAGCTTTGCAATCGTCGTCGTCTTGCCGGACCCATTGACGCCGATGACCAATATGACCTGGGGACGCGGGAAGGCGTCAATTTCGAGCGGCGATGCGACGGGGGCCAACACGGCCGCCACTTCGTCCTCGACGATTTGCCGAATGCCCTCTGCATCAATGCCTTTGTCAAAACGTCCAGCAGCAATCTTGTCGCGGATTTGCGCTGCCATGGCTGGGCCAAGGTCAGATGCAATCAACGCATCTTCAATGTCATCAAGGTCGCGTGCTTCCAGCTTTGCCTTGGTGACAAGCCCCGCGATATTATCCGTCAGCTTAACTGAAGTTTTCTTCAGGCCGCCAAACAGTCGGTCTTTCCACCCAGCATTCTCGCTCATTCTACAACCTCTGCCTGCAATATTCCGTCTGTTGACCGCAAAACCCGCGCGGTGACAATGCTGCCTTCGGCCATGACTTTATCCAGCTGCAAATACGCGAAATTCTCCGCATGGCCACCCCTGCCGCCATTTTCGACCGCGACATTCTGGATCGACCCTAAAAGCCCTTCCAGCCAGCGAGATTTTTCTGCGGCTACAGCTTCGCGTAACGCCTTGGCACGGGCCTTTATAACGGGATGGGGCAGTTGCGGCATGCGCGCGGCTGGCGTGCCTTTTTTGGGCGAATATGGGAATATATGCCCGTGCACGATGCTGCATTGCTCCACGAGGTCAATGCTGTTGGCAAACATCGCATCGTTCTCGGTCGGGAAGCCCGCAATGATATCCGCGCCAATGGCGATCTCGGGACGCTTTGCTTTAAGCCGCGCGACCAGATCGATCGCGAGTTCGCGGCTATGGCGTCGTTTCATGCGCTTCAGGATCATATTGTCGCCTGCCTGTAACGACAGATGAACATGCGGCATCACGCGGGCCTCACCCGTGAGCAAATCGAACAGCCGGTCGTCAATCTCGACACCATCAATCGACGACAGCCTAAGGCGGGCAAGATCGGGAACGAGTTTCAATATCCGTTCGACCAGTGATCCTAAATTGGGGCTGCCCGGAAGATCATGGCCATAGCTGGTGACATCAACACCTGTTAGCACCACCTCTTTAAAACCCGTGTCGACAAGCTTTTGGATATGTTCAATGACGCTGCCAGCGGGGACGGAGCGGCTGTTGCCGCGGCCATAGGGTATGATGCAAAATGTGCAGCGGTGGTCACAGCCATTTTGTACTTCGACAAAAGCACGGGTTTTCCCGGAATAAGCGGTGACCAGATGCGGCGCGGTTTGCGCGATGGTCATGATGTCCGAGACAATGACCGGCCTGTCGGGACGATCCATCAAATCGCGTAACAAGGTCGCGTCTTGTTTTTCATGATTGCCAAAGACGCCCGCAACCTCTGGCATGGCCCGAAATGTTTCGGGCTCCACTTGCGCAGCGCAGCCGGTGACCCACACAGACGCGTCCGGACGCCGCCGGTGTGCCTGACGGATGGCTTGGCGTGTTTGCCGCACAGATTCATTGGTCACCGCGCAGCTATTGATGATAACGACGTCATCGCGGCCTGCGAGTTGTTCAGCCAGGGCGTTGCTCTCCGCCAAGTTCAGGCGGCAACCCATGCTAATGACTTCAGGCTTTTTGACGGGCGCGTTCATCCAAATGCATCCCAGTCGGCCTGACCTTTGAACACATAAGTGGCGCTGCCGGTCATGATGACTGGCTGTCCCGGGCTCCAGTCGATGGTCAGGGTTCCGCCTGACTGGTGGACTGTAACCGGGGATGTAGCCTTGCCCTGACGGATCGCCGCAACGGCAGTGGCGCAGGCCCCGGTTCCGCAAGCGCCCGTCAAGCCAGCGCCGCGTTCCCAAACATTTAGGTGGATTTCATTCCCGGCAATCGAGGCGACATTTACGTTTACCCGTTCTGGGAACACGGAATCGTTTTCGATTATTGGGCCAAGCTGGCGCAAGTCGATGGCATCAACATCATCGACAAAAAACACAGCATGTGGGTTGCCCATATTGATGGCCATGGGCGCGGCAAGATTGTCCCAAGCCAGTGGCATCGCGTCAGTATTCATAGCGAACGCCAGAGGAATGTCTTGCCATCCAAAAGCGGCTTCACCCATGGATACTTCAACATCATTGCCCGACAGCTTGCCCGAAATGATGCCGCCCAAGGTTTCAATGTTGAGATCTTGGTTCAACAGCGCAACGACACAGCGTGACGCATTGCCACATGCCTCAACCTCGCTGCCGTCGGGATTGAATATCCGCATGCGCACATCAGCGATTTCTGAAGGAAGCAACAGGATAAGCTGGTCACAACCAATCCCGAACTTGCGATCCGCGATCTTATGCGCGCGGGCAGGGGACATTTCGATGGATTGGAGGCGTGCGTCGATAATGACAAAGTCATTGCCCAGCCCATGCATCTTGTGAAATTCGCCCATCTTCATGGCGGCGATTTAGGCGCAGCCGGGCATCAAGTCTACCGTTGATGCCGAAAATGGCCAAGCTATTGTTTATCGAGCTGCCGTGATTAGGCACAGGTCACAGCCGCTCCAACCGACGGAAAAACTTGATTTGCGACGCCAAGGAGCGTAGGGGCGCATCCAAGGCAAGGATGTTGCCTTTCAAAATTTGTTGGAAATCCGTTGTTTCCAAGCTGGTCGGCGAAGATTCGCTCACCGGCTTTTTGTTCGTTTATGCCTCCAAAAGGGGCATTTTGGTAAGGAATGTCGATGTTTGACAAGCTGAGCGACCGGTTAGGAGGGGTGTTTGATCGCCTGCGCGGTCGCGGTGCGTTGAACGAAGCTGATGTTCGTGAAGCGATGCGCGAAGTGCGCGTGGCCTTGCTTGAAGCCGACGTTGCACTGCCCGTTGTTCGCGACTTCGTTGAGAAGGTCACCGAGCAAGCCGTTGGCGCGCAGGTTCTGAAATCGGTAACGCCCGGTCAGCAAGTCGTCAAAATTGTCAATGATGCCCTTGTCGAAATGCTCGGCGCTGAACAAAGCGACCTTGATCTAGCTGTAGCGCCGCCTGCGATTATCATGATGGTCGGCCTGCAGGGTTCAGGCAAGACGACAACCACGGCCAAGATTGCAAAGATGTTGAAGGCCAAGCAGGGCAAGAAAGTCCTGATGGCTTCGTTGGACGTCAATCGTCCTGCCGCACAAGAGCAGTTGGCGACGCTTGGTACGCAAACAGAAATTGCGACGCTTCCGATTATGCAGGGGCAGCAGCCGGTCGACATTGCCAAGCGTGCGATGCAGGCTGCAAAGTTGCAGGGCTTTGATGTCCTGATCCTCGATACTGCCGGCCGCTTGCATGTGGACCAGCAGTTGATGGACGAGATGCAGGCGGTGGCAAAGGTCTCCGTCCCGCAGGAAATCCTGCTCGTTGTCGACTCGCTCACGGGTCAAGATGCCGTCAATGTCGCCAAAAGCTTCGGTGAACGTGTTAATGTAACCGGTATCGTGCTGACCCGTATGGATGGCGATGCACGCGGCGGCGCTGCGCTGTCGATGCGCGCGATTACCGGCAAGCCCATCAAATTTGCAGGCGTCGGTGAAAAGCTGGATGCCATCGAGGCGTTTAACCCAAGCCGGGTTGCAGGACGCATATTGGGCATGGGCGACGTTGTCGGCCTTGTTGAGCGTGCGACCCAAATGGTCGAAAAAGAGGACGCGGATAAGCTCGCGGCCAAAATGGCCAAGGGCCAGTTCGACATGGAAGATCTGCGTATGCAGTTCCGCCAAATGTCCAAAATGGGTGGCCT
>CAZCXQ010000110.1:0-6707 GCA_964502655.1 uncultured Sphingorhabdus sp. | reverse complement strand
TTCGTCACCAATGTCGGAACCCGACATGTTCTGGTGCTTCACACAGGCGATACCTTGGCGGATTTCTTTGCGTTGGACGCCGGCAACATAGCCAAGCATACCCATTTCGCCAAAATAATCCTTCGCCAGATTGTCAGTGCTCAATGCCGCAGTGTGATATGTTGGCAAGGTGATCAGGTGGTGGAAAATGCCCGCACGCTTCGCAGAATCGCGTTGGAAATTCTGGATCCACATGTCGGCTTGGGTGCCCAATTCGGTTTCGTCATATGACGCACTCATCAGGTTTGCGCGGTCGTAAGCCGACACGTCCTTACCTTCTGCGGCCCAGGCGTCGAACACTTGCTGACGGAAATTGAGCGTCCAGTTGAAGCTTGGCGAGTTGTTATACGCCAACTTGGCGTTGGGAACGACTTCGCGGATACGGTCGACCATGCCGGCAATCTGTTCGATGTGCGGCTTTTCGGTTTCAATCCAGATCAGGTCAGCGCCGTTCTGCAGCGATGTGATGCAATCCAGCACGCACCGGTCTTCGCCTGTTCCTGAACGGAATTGGAAAAGGTTGGAGGGCAAGCGCTTTGGCTTCAAAAGCTTCCCATTGCGGTTCAGGATGACATCGCCATTCTGCGCTGTGCTCGGGTCGATTTCTTCGCAATCGAGGAAGCTGTTGTACAAGTCGCCAAGGTCACCAGCTTCTTTCGATACCGCGATCTGCTTGGTGAGGCCTGCACCCAAGGAGTCCGTTCGTGCAACGATGATGCCATCAGGAACGCCCAGTTCGAGAAACGCGTAGCGGCAGGCCCGAATTTTCTGCAGAAAATCTTCGTGCGGGACGGTCACTTTGCCATCTTGGTGGCCACATTGTTTTTCGTCCGAAACCTGATTTTCGATCTGCAACGCGCACGCACCCGCTTCAATCATCTTCTTGGCCAGAAGATAGGTCGCCTCGGCATTACCAAAGCCGGCATCAATATCCGCGATGATCGGCACGACGTGGGTTTCATGATTTTCGATTTTGGCAAGCGCCTGTGCTTCCTTGGCCGCGTCATTAGCTGCGCGGGCGTCATCAAGGTCCTTGAACAGCAGGTTCAGCTCACGGCTGTCCGCCTGACGCAGGAATGTGTAGAGTTCGCCGATAAGCGCAGGGACGCTTGTCTTTTCATGCATCGATTGATCGGGCAATGGGCCAAACTCGCTGCGTAGGGCCGCGATCATCCAGCCCGACAGATAAAGATAACGCTTTTTGGTTGTGCCGAAATGCTTCTTGATCGAAATCATCTTCTGCTGCGCAATGAACCCGTGCCAGCAGCCGAGCGACTGCGTATATTGCGCGGGGTCGGCATCATAAGCCGCCATGTCTTCGCGCATGATTTTTGCCGTGTAGCGCGCAATGTCGAGGCCCGTTTGGAAACGGTTTTGTAACTGCATACGCGCCACGGACTCCGCGCTGATCGAGTCCCAAGTGCCATTGTTCGCGGCAATGTGCGCGCTGTTTTCAGCAATGAGCGACTGGTACGACATTTACAATTCCTTCCGAAACCTGATTTATGCCTGCAGATATGCAATTGTAATGGCCAAAGAACGAGTCAATTTTGTAATATTTGTTGTGTTATGGTGCAGATAATCTAAGGCTTAATTGTAAATATGTAATATAACTTACAAGGCGCTGCCATGAGTGAACAAAAGCTATTTGCCGGTCATGCCGTCCGCAGAATCCGTCGCGCAAACGGACTGACACAAGGGGCTATGGCTGATGCGCTCACCATATCCGCATCTTACCTCAACCTTATTGAGCGCAACCAACGTCCGCTCACGGCCACCTTGTTGCTGAAACTCGCGCAGTCATATGACTTCGTTCCACGCACACTGACTGGGACAACCCCTGGCGGTGGCGTGGAGGCCATTCGCCGCAGGTTGAGCGACCCCATGTTTGCCGATTTGTCGGTCGACCGAACACAGGTGGAAGAATGGATTGCCGCCAGTCCTGACGCAGCCGAAGCGTTTGCCCGCGCGTTTGACCGCTTGTCGGGCGGTTCGCATGGCGCGGCGGGCACATTGCAAGGCGGCGCAAGCATTGAACCGGAATCCATCGCATCGGCGCGACGCGAAATTGAACGCTGGCGCAACCATTTTGCGGATTTGGACTCGCAAGCTGAAAATCTCGCGGATGAGCTGCGTCTCACCAACGCGGACCTGTATGGCGCGATTACCGAACGGCTGCGCGTAAAGCATCAGCTGTCGATACGGATATTGCCGTTTGACGTGATGCCCGACCGATTACGCCGGTTGGACCTCCATGCCCGGCAATTGCAGCTGTCGGAGCTATTGGATCCGGCAAGCCGCACATTCGCAGCCGCCTTGCAACTTGGTATGTTGGAGGCAAAGGCCGAGATTGAGGCACTCGTTGCTGGGGCCTCGTTTACCGAACGGGCAGGGGAGCGTCTCTATCGACGCCACTTGCACAGCTATTTCGCCGCAGCCGTCATGATGCCTTACGCACGTTTCCTGCGCGCCTGCGAAGCGACTGGCTATGATCTTATCTTGCTGCAACGGCGGTTTGGGGCGGGTTTTGAGCACGTCGCGCACCGCCTAACGACTTTGCAGCGGGTGGGGCAGCGCGGATTGCCATTTTTCATGCTGCGGATCGATCGGGCAGGGCAGAGCAGTAAGCGTTATGCAGGGGCGAGCGCATCACCGCTGGTGGAAACCGACCGTCGGTGTCCCTTGTGGCACGTGCACAATGTCTTTGCGCGACCGGGCACGCTGATGCCGCATTTGGTTGAGCTAGAGGATGGCAGCCGCTGGTTCACGCTGTCGCGTGCAGTTCACCCGCAAACCGCTGTGAGTGGCGGCGTTGAAGCGGAATTCGCCATTTGTTTGGGCATTGATGCGAAGCTCGCGGCACCCTTGGCCGCGGCGCGGGGCTGGGATTTAGGGGACGCGGCATCGACGCCAATCGGATTGGGCTGTCCTGCGTGCACGCGATCGGACTGCCCGCAACGCAGCGCGCCGCCAGCGGGACGTGTGCTTGTATTCAATGAGCGCGAACGCGGTATGTCGCCATTCATATTCGACCGGATGGTTTAATTGCATAAGCGTGGATCAAATGTCGCGTGTGTCAGTCGTTGGCGAAATCGTGCATGTTCAATTTCATGTAAAGCATGTCACCAGACGTGACGGCAGACTGTAAAATTAATCGACACTTTACTATTGCCCTTTAGCAAAGCCGATATGGACGCGGCGCGATGATACGGCTTTTTAGGCATTACATACCCTATGGGGTGCCGTTTCTGGCGCTGGATGACCTTCTGCGGACCAAACAACGGGCGTGCACGAACGTGGTGACAGCGTGTCTCATCAGGAGGCCGCATAAATGACCGAACATCGGCAAAAGCTACTCATTGTGGAAGATGACCTTGATCGTCAGAAGCACCGCAAATGGTTATATGAAGGTTTCGACGTCTATTGCGCGTCCAATCGCGAAGAAGCGCTCGCCTTATTGCGCGAAGTAGAGTCCGACACCAAAATAATGGTCCTGGCGGGGCATGACGCGCATTTCATGCGCGGGAGTTGGATGTGAAAAACGCATTGTTGCAGCAACCCGATAGCGACGACGCATTGTTGCTGGGAACCATACGCACCGCATCGCCGGAGATGGTGAAGGTTGCACGCACGATCGAGCGGATCGCACCCGCTGATATTTCGGTTTTGCTATTGGGTGCCAGCGGGACGGGAAAGGAATTGCTGGCGCGCGGTTTGCACAATGCCAGCCGCCGGCGCGATAAGCCATTCGTCGCCATCAATTGCGGCGCCATCCCTGAAAATTTGCTGGAATCCGAATTGTTCGGGCATGAAAAAGGTGCGTTTACCGGCGCTGTTAAAACGACTGAGGGCAAGATTGAACTGGCACATGGCGGAACGCTCTTCTTGGATGAAGTGGGCGACATCCCGTTAGCGCTGCAGGTAAAGCTGCTCCGTTTTCTACAGGAACGCCATATTGAGCGCATTGGCGGCCGCAAAGACATTCATGTCGATGTCCGTATTGTCTGCGCCACACATCGCAACCTCAGCAAGATGATTTCGGAACAAACATTCCGCGATGATTTGTTTTACAGATTGGCAGAAGTTACCGTCAATATTCCGCCGCTTGCGGCGCGCACGGGGGACGCAATTTTGTTGGCCAAGCATTTCGTGAGCACATTTGCGCGCGATATGAACCCGACGGTTAAAGGCCTGTCGACCGGCGCATTGGCGGCAATTGATGCGTGGAACTGGCCGGGAAATGTCCGCGAACTTGAAAACCGCGTTAAGCGCGCGGTTATCATGGCAGAGGGCGCGTTTGTCACGGCGGATGACCTCGACTTGGGCGGCGGGAATGACAACGATCTGCAACTCAACTTGAAGGCAGTGCGCGAGGCCGCCGATCGTAAGGCGATTACGCGGGCTGTTGCGCGGACAGAGGGTAATATCTCCAACGCGGCAAAGTTATTGGGGATTAGCCGGCCGACGCTGTACGATCTGTTGAAGCAATATGATCTGCATGTGTGATGGGATGCGCATAAAGCAAACGCTGCGGTAAAAAAGTCAGCTAAGCGCCAGTAATTCGGCCGGATCGATACCCGCGCGCTGCATTTGGGCTTTTACGTCAGGCCAAATATTGTGCATGAAATTGTCGCGCTCGAAACTGCGCAGTTTTGAAATAGCGCCATTCGCCACGAAAAGGCCGACGCCGCGCTTAACGTCCACCAGCCCGCTGTCTTGAAATAGCTGATAGGCTTTAGCGACCGTCAACGGGTTTGCGCCTTGGTCAGCAGCAAATGCGCGAACCGATGGCAACATGTCGCCTTCTTTATAGGCGCCGTCCAAAATGGCGGCGGCAATCACATCGCGCAATTTCAAATATACGGGTTTAACGTCGTTTTTCATTACGTGCTTACTGCCATAATACAGTAGGGCGCGTCAAGGCAGCACTTTTACGGCCATTGCCTGATGATGTGCCACGGGTCGGGGCGTGGCCGCTCTTCAAGAGGCAGGGCTGGGGACCCCATGAAGAATAGCCCCGCAATTTGTTCGTTAGCGGTGCAAATCGCTTGGCGCACATTGTCGTTGTAACTCGCCCAGCCGGTAATCCAGCTCCCGACAAAACCATATGCGTGCGCCGCATGCAGCAGGTTCATGCCGACGGCGCCAACGCTGAGTTGCTGTTCCCACAAGGGAATTTTTGCGCTTGGCTGTGGCGCATACAACAACAGGACAAGCGTTGGGGCCATGCGCGATGGTGAAACCGCTGCGTCAATTTGCGCAGACCGTGCGTCGGGATTGGCAGCGGCAAATGCATGGGTGAGGAGTTCGGCAAAGGCCCCGCGGTCGGTGATCTCGACAAAACGCCAAGGGAATAGCTTGCCATGGTCGGGGGTGCGCATAGCGGTCTGCAATATCCGGGTAAGCGTGGCTTGGTCGGGACCGGGTTCCACCATGTCGCGTGGCTTGCCGGACCGGCGGGTTTCGAGATAGCGCGTTACGGAGGAGAGGTCGTTGAACATTCCGCTCCCTTCGTCGAATTTTGACGGTATCCGCAATTAAATTCTTCACACGCGCAATTTTTTCGGTAGGTTCGCCGCCATTGGTCCCTTTCAATGGGACATCAAACATAACAGAAATGAGGGGTTTTGCTCGATGGCGACATCATACGCCCAAGATGGAGATGCAGCAGGGACATTCCTTGGCCATCCCAAAGGTCTTTTCGTTCTATTCTTTGCCGAAATGTGGGAGCGCTTTTCCTATTACGGAATGCGCGCACTGCTGATTTTTTATCTGACAAAGCATTGGCTTTTTTCGGATGAAAAATCAGGTGTCATTTATGGCGCGTACACGGCTTTGGTATATATCACGCCGGTGTTGGGCGGCTATTTGGCTGACAAATGGCTCGGGCAACGAAAAGCGGTAACCTACGGCGCTATATTGTTGACCTTTGGGCATCTCCTGATGGGCTTTGAAGGCACGGGCGGACAAGATGCGGCCTCGCTGAATATCTTCTGGCTCGCGTTGGCGTTCATTATCGTGGGATCAGGCTTTTTGAAGGCCAATATTTCCGTGATTGTCGGGCAACTCTACCCACGCACCGACGTGCGCCGTGACGGTGCATATACGATTTTCTACATGGGCATTAACTTGGGCGCCGCGCTCGGTTCGCTGTTGTGCGGCTATTTGGGCGAAACCTATGGCTGGTCATACGGCTTTGGTGCTGCTGGCGTTGGTATGTTGCTTGGCCTCATTGTATTTGTTCTATTCAAGCCGCTGTTGCTTGGACGTGGCGAACCCGCTGATCCGGCAGCTTTGAATAAGCCTGTGATGGGCATCAAGCTGGAGTGGCTTTTGTATTTGGTCGGCTTGGTCGCGGTTGCCGCTTGTTGGTGGCTGGTGCAAAATCAGGCTGTCGTCGGGACGTTGCTTGGCATCGCCGGTGCCATTCTGGTTGGCTATGTTTTGTGGACCGCTGTTCGCAAGCTTGAACCCCATGACCGTGACCGCATTTTCGCGGCGATGTTCCTTATCATCGGTTCGATCCTGTTTTGGGCCTTGTTTGAACAAGCTGGATCGTCGCTCAATCTGTTTACGGACCGCCATGTCGATCGTGCTGGTGTTCCCGCATCAGTGTTCCAGTCGTTGAACGCCATTTACATCGTACTGCTTGCGCCGCTGTTTGCGTG
>CAZCXQ010000109.1:0-6776 GCA_964502655.1 uncultured Sphingorhabdus sp. | reverse complement strand
TTGAGCGACTTGAGAGAATTAACGACTTTCATCGGATTTACCCGTCTTTATGATGCATAAAGCTTGAATTGAAGGCGCGCTCCTATGGGTGGGGCGGCGGAAAGTCAAGCGCGTTCGGCGCTATTATGCGATTCAGCCCCCATACATAGCTTGCCATGATATATGACGTGCTTAAGGATAGGACCATGATGAAAACTCCCAGAATCTTGCCGCTTCTCGCGCTTTTGCTGTTGTCGGCCTGTGTCGTTCCCACTGGCCCTGTCGAGGTTACGCGTTTTAACCGCGCAGCCGAAGGCGTACCTTATGGCAATGGCAGTTTTGGGATTGAGGTTGCCGGCGAATCGGCGGCGGACCGATCTTTATCGGCTTCGCCTTATGTTGCGGCGGTGACGCGTGAAATGCAGCGGGTCGGCTATCGCAATCAATCGGGTACAAGCGATGTTGTTGCCGAGATACGCTTTGGCGCGACGATGATACGCCCGGACCGCCCGTCACCGGTTTCCGTGGGCGTCGGCGGATCAACCGGCAGCTATGGGTCGGGCATTGGCTTGGGCGTTGGCATCAATCTCGGGGGCGGGTCGGCAGCGCAATTGCAGACCAGTTTGTCGGTGCGCATCATCCGGCGCAGTGATCAGCTGGTGATATGGGAAGGGACGGCGGTGCAATCTGCCAAAGCGGGCTCTCCTGCCGCGCAGCCCGGCATTGCTGCCTCTAAATTGGCCGAAGCCTTGTTTAAGGACTTCCCCGGCGTTTCTGGCGAGACTATCCGCGTTCCATAAAGCAGCAGACTTTGTCATTCCCGCGAACGCGGGAATCCATTATCTGAGCTTTCATATTAACACACCGACGCAGCTTGCTGTACGGTTCGTCCATGGATTCCCGCTTTCGCGGGAATGACACAGTGGGGAAGTAAGATTTATGCCGATCACCGATATCAATGCTGCATTCGACAGCGGTAACATCATAGTGCACGCCATCAATGGCAACAGCGCCACCCTTGGCATTCGCAAGGACAAGGATTCGGAGTTTGCGCAATGGTTCCACTTCCGCGTTGCGTGCGCTGCGGGCGAGGAAATTGAACTGCGCATAACGGGCTTGGAAGGCAGCGCCTATCCCGGCGGCTGGCCAGATTATCGCGCCTGTGTTTCGGAAGACCGCGATTACTGGGGCCGCGCCGATACGAGCTATGACAAAGCCGCAGATGGCGGCACCCTGACCATTCGCTACACGCCCGCCAGCGACATCGTCTGGTTCGCTTATTTCGCGCCCTTTAACATGGAACGTCACCATGATCTGATTGCCGACGCCGCATCATGCGAAGGCGTTAGCTATCGTTGCTTGGGCCACAGCCTGGAAGGGCAGCCCATTGATTGTCTGTCGATGGGGGATGGCGAAACGCAAGTCTGGCTGTACGCGCGCCAGCATCCGGGCGAAACGCAGGCCGAATATTGGATGGAAGGTGCGCTGGATATGCTCACCGACCTTAGCGATCCGCACACGCGCGTGTTGCTGGAAAAATGCCGGTTGCATATCGTGCCCAATTGCAATCCCGACGGCAGCAGCCGCGGACATTTGCGTACCAATTTTGCGGGCGTAAACCTGAACCGCGAATGGGCCGAGCCAAGCTTGGAGCGTAGTCCAGAGGTTCTGGGCATCCGCAACGCCATGGATGAAACCGGCGTGCATTGGGCGATAGATGTTCATGGGGATGAGGCTATTCCCGCTGCATTCATGGCCGGGTTCGAAGGCATTCCGTCATGGACCGATGATCAAGGCGCGCGATACAATGATTTCATCAATCGCCTCGCCGCACGCACGCCCGATTTTCAGACCGAGCTGGGTTATACCAAAGCGGGGCCGGGCAAAGCCAACCTGACCATGTCGACAAACCAGCTTGCCGAGCGTTTTGGCCCGTCGCACAAATGCGTGTCGATGACGCTCGAAATGCCATACAAAGACACGGTGCACGGCAATGATCCTTATCAGGGATGGTCGCCCGAACGGTGCCGCCTGCTGGCCCGCGAGTGCCTCGCGACGCTGGCGGAGATGGTGTAGCAATCCCCATGCGTATCATCGTGGATGATCTTTCCGGCAGTGAAATCCGCGCATTGCTGGAAACGCATTTTGCCGGGATGCTGGCAAGCTCGCCACCGGAAAGCTGCCATTTTTTGGATTTCGACGGGCTGAATGCGCCCGATGTGACCTTTTGGTCGATTTGGGACGGGGATGCGCTTGCGGGGTGCGGGGCGTTGAAAGAGCTGACGCCCGAACATGGCGAGGTCAAATCGATGCGGACGCATGCGGACCATTTGCGCAAAGGTGTCGGCGCCAACATGCTGACGCATATCATTTCGGAAGCGCGCACCCGGGGTTATCACCGATTAAGCCTTGAGACAGGATCGTCGGCGGACTTTGCGCCTGCGTTGGCGCTGTATGCAGCGCACGGGTTTGAATATTGCGCACCCTTTGGCGATTATGTCGAAGACCCGTTTAGCCGTTTCATGACCTTGGCGATTTGACCAACTTGCGTTAGGGCGCGGTCAAACAACGAAGGAACTCCCATGCCAAAACTTATCCTCATTCGCCACGGACAATCCCAATGGAATCTGGAAAACCGGTTCACCGGTTGGTGGGATGTTGACGTAACCGAAAAAGGCGCAGCCGAAGCATGGGCCGCGGGCGAGTTGATGAAGGCCAAGGGCATTGCCCCTGATGTCGCCTTTACCAGCGTGCAGACACGCGCGATCAAGACGTTGAACCTTGCGCTTGAGGCGATGGGTCGGCTTTGGGTTCCGGTGACCAAGAACTGGCAATTGAACGAGCGCCATTATGGCGGCCTGACAGGCCTTGATAAGGCAGAGACTGCGGCCAAGCATGGCGACGAACAGGTCAAAATCTGGCGCCGCAGTTTTGATGTTCCGCCGCCGCCATTGGAGGCGGGATCGCCTTATGATCTGTCGTCCGATCCGCGCTATGCGGGCATCAAAATTCCTGCGTCCGAAAGCCTGAAGGATACGATACTGCGCGTTCTGCCATATTGGGAGAGCGCCATTGTCCCTGAGCTAAAGGCGGGCAAAACCGTTCTCATCTCTGCGCATGGCAACAGCTTGCGCGCGCTGGTGAAGCATATTTCGGGCATTTCGGATGCGGATATCAATGGCTTGGAAATCCCGACCGGCCAACCGATTGTCTATGAACTCGACGACAATTTGAACGGTGCATATCACTATCTATCGGCGCGGTAACATTGTCGTGCCGCGCGCGTGCGCGGGCCTGTGATTATCCTATTGTTGCTGGATTGCGCCTTTTGCACCACGCGGCTAAGGCCATGCCATCAAAGTTGTCAGGGGAGTGACACATGACTGACTCAGCGCCGCTTATTGGCATCATCATGGGCAGCCGTTCGGACTGGGACACGATGCGCGAAGCGTCAGCCACGCTGACCGCGCTCGACATTCCCCATGAATGCAAAGTGGTGTCCGCGCACCGAACGCCCGAGCGTCTATATGATTATGCAAAAAGCGCGGCCGATCGGGGCCTGCAATGCATTATCGCGGGCGCGGGTGGCGCGGCGCATTTGCCGGGTATGGCGGCTTCGATGACGCGGCTTCCGGTGCTTGGCGTGCCGGTTCAGTCAAAGGCGCTGGATGGCATGGACAGCCTGTTGTCGATCGTCCAGATGCCCGCAGGCATTCCCGTCGGCACACTCGCGATTGGCAAGGCGGGGGCTACGAACGCCGCGCTTTTGGCCGCAGCGATGCTGGCCAATAATGATGCAGCGCTTGCGACACGATTGGATGCATGGCGCGCGGCCCAGACCGCGTCGGTAGCCGAAACGCCAGAGTGAGACGAAGCCGATGACTGCGTTGCCTCCTGGTTCGACCATTGGAATATTGGGTGGCGGCCAGCTTGGCCGGATGCTCGCGGTTGCGGCGGCCCAGCTTGGCTATCGCTGCCATATTTACGCGCCCGCAGGGGACAATGTGGCGTTTGACGTCGCCGCGCAAAGCAGCATCGGCGCCTATGACGACCATGCCGCGTTGAAAGATTTTGCGCAGCAATGCGATGTCGTCACCTTCGAATTTGAAAATGTGCCCGTTGCGCCACTTGAAGCGATTGCAGGGCTTGTCCCCATCTATCCGCCGGCCACGGCGTTGGAAGTTGCGCAGGATCGCGACGCCGAAAAACGCTTTGTGCGCAGCCTTGGCGGGCAGACAGCGAACTTCGCCATCGCAAATAGGCAAGGCGACGTGCAGGCGGCGGTCGATGCGGTAGGTATCCCGTGCATCCTGAAGACCATCCGCATGGGATATGACGGCAAGGGGCAGCTGCGCGTCACGTCGCAGGACGATCTGGCCGATGCATGGGCGCAAACGGGTGCACAGCCGCTGATCGCGGAAGCCATGGTGCAGTTCGATGCCGAATTTTCGGTGATATTGGTGCGCGGCCAAGATGGCGAAATCCGCTTTTGGGACAGCCCGCACAATGTGCATGTCGGCGGCATTTTGGCAACGTCGACACTGCCGTCTGGCGCGCTTGTGGAAAGCCAGCAGCAAGCAGCGCGCGATATGGCGGCGGCGGTTGCGACCAAGCTTGATTATGTCGGCGTATTTACCGCCGAATTTTTCGCCAGCAGCGCGGGTCCCTTGTTCAATGAAATTGCACCCCGCGTGCACAATAGCGGCCATTGGACGATTGAAGGCGCGGCCACCAGCCAGTTTGAAAACCATATCCGCGCGATTTGCGGACTACCGCTTGGCAGCACCGAAACGGTGGCTGCCCGTGTCGAAATGCAGAATTTGATCGGAGATGATGGCGACGCCTTTGCACAGATTTTGGCCGACCCCGCGGCGCATCTGCATCTCTATGGAAAGGCTGAGGCGCGCCCGGGGCGAAAAATAGGCCACGTCACCCGCTTGTATCGCTAAGTTTTTCAAGGCAAAGCGGGGTTATGAATCATCCCGAAATCATCCTTGTCCTCGCCCGCGCCGCCAATGGAGTCATCGGGAAAGATGGCGGCATGCCGTGGCATCTCCCCGCAGATCTGCGTCATTTCAAACAGATAACCAAAGGGCGGCCCATGATTATGGGGCGCAAGACCTTTGACAGCCTGCCCGGCCTGCTGGATGGCCGACGCCACATTGTTTTGACGCGCGATACCGAATGGGAAGAAGACGGCGCCGAAATCGCGCATTCGGTGGACGAGGCGTTGAAGCGCGCCAACGGCCCACATGTGTGCGTGATTGGCGGCGCGGAAATCTATAATCTGTTTCTGCCGCTCGCGGACCGCATTGAATTGACGGAGATTGCCGCGCAGCCCGAAGGCGACACGTCGGTTCCGGATTTCGACATGGCGGAGTGGGACGAGCTGTCTCGCGAACACCATGCTGCGTTGAACGACGCACCAGCATTCGACTTTGTCACGCTTGTGCGGCGGGCAAAGAACTAAGCGCGGTATATTGGGGGAAATAATGCGTAAGAAATTCTGGATTCCGCTGACGCTGATTGGCGCGGCTGCGATTGGCTTTTTCGGCTTTTTACCCGGCTATGTCGAAGGTTCGATGAACCAGATTGACGGTCAGCCGCTGATCAAGGTCAGCGATGAGGCCAAGGCGTTGCACAAGACATTGAACATCGTCGACCTGCACAGCGACACGTTGATGTGGAACCGTGATTTGGGCAAGCGTGCGGATCGTGGCCATATGGATTTGCCGCGCCTGCAAGAGGGCAATGTCGCGCTGCAGCTTTTTTCGTCAGTCACCAAAACACCCAAAGGCCAAAATTATGATGGCAATGGTGCGGACACCGACAATATCACTTTGCTGACCTTTGCGCAGTTGCAGCCGGTGAAAACATGGCGCTCATTGGTCGAGCGGTCGCTGTATCACGCGTCGAAGCGCGACAATGCGGTCAGCGGGTCGGACGGAAAATTGCAAGCGGTGGACAAGGCGCAGCAGCTCGATGCCTTGCTTGCTGCGCGGCAAAAGAACCGGAGCACAGTCGGCGCCATGCTGACCATTGAAGGCCTCCATAATCTTGAAGGCAAGGCCGAGAATCTCGACCGGTTGTACGACGCCGGGTTCCGCATGGCGGGGTTCACCCATTTCTTTGACAATGAATTGGGCGGGTCGATGCACGGCCTGAAAAAAGGCGGACTGACGCCGTTCGGTCGCGAGATATTGCGCCGGATGGAGGCGAAGGGCATGATTGTCGACATCGCGCATCTCAGCCATGCTGGCGTTGCCGAGGTTCTGGCCATGGCGAAACGTCCCGTGGTCTCCAGCCATGGCGGCGTGCAGGCGACGTGTAAGGTCAACCGCAACCTGACTGACGACGAAGTGCGCGGCGTCGCCAAAACCGGCGGCATCATTGGCATCGGCTATTGGGAGGGCGCAATATGCTCCACCGATCCGCGTGCTGCGGCCAAGGCGATGAAGCATGTGCGCGATCTGGTTGGCATTCAACATGTCGCGTTGGGGTCGGACTATGATGGCGCGACCACGGTGCGTTTCGACACCTCGCAACTCGCGCAAGTCACCCAAGCGTTGATGGACGAGGGTTTCACGCCAGACGAAATTCGCGCCGTCATGGGTGAAAACGCATTGCGCGTCATCCGTGCTGGCTTGGTACCGATGGCGAATGTTGCCCAATAATGATGTTTCGGTTGAACCGTAGCCCTGAGCAGCGGCCGCGAAGCGGCAGCGTCCGTCGAAGGGCGGCCATGAACGGACAGGCGCCCTTCGACTTTCGACAGTGCGATTGCACTGTCGGCTCAG
>CAZCXQ010000108.1:0-6833 GCA_964502655.1 uncultured Sphingorhabdus sp. | reverse complement strand
CATAGCGCCCGCCGAACTGGCCGAAATGGCCGCGATCGTCGGGTTGATTGCGGAATGAGTTTGGTGTGGGTTCAGCTGTGGTCATGGTTGCGGACCGCTTGGCAGAAGGCCGCAATCTTGTCCATATCCTTGATGCCTGGTGCGGATTCAACGCCAGACGAGGTATCGACCAATATCGCACGTGTTTGCCGCAGGGCTTCACCAACATTGTCGGGGTTCAGGCCACCGGCAAGGCCCCAAGGCAGCTTGTGCTTATGCTGGTTGAGCAACGACCAGTCGAATCGCGTGCCCGTGCCGCCGGGCAATGCTTGGGCCGGCGCATCAAACAGGATGAGGTCCGCCGCGCCTTCATATTGGTCCGCATTTTTAAGCGTTGCGGCGTCTTTCACCCCAAAGGCTTTCCAGATTTCGATGTCGACCGCGCTTTTCAAGATACGCAACCATTGGTGCGTTTCCGATCCGTGAAATTGCACGATATCGGGTTTGACCACTTCAATAGCCTTGGCCGTAAACCCGGGCTCGGCGTTCACCAGCAGCAGGACGACCTTTACATTTGCGGGTGCGCGCATCCGCAACGCGGCGGCTTGGTCAAGCGCGACATGTCGCGGGCTTTTTTCGAAATGGACAAGGCCAACATGCGTGGCGCCAGCTTTCGCCGCAGCGTCAATGCTGGCTTCGTCTTTCAGGCCACAGATTTTAATTTGCGTTTGCATGCTGGCTAACTAGCGAACCCGAAAGCTTCCGTCATGCTGAACTTGCGTTACAACGTGCCCATAATGGCCCGTGCTGCATCTTCCGGGCTTTCGGCCTTGGTAATGGGCCGCCCGATAACCAAAATGCTTGCGCCGTCGTCGCGTGCCTGACGCGGGGTAACGGTGCGTTTTTGATCTGCGCTGGTACCGCCGGCGGGACGAAGACCCGGAACAACGAAAAACCCTTCCTTCCAATATTTTTTAACCGCCTTCACTTCGTGGCCCGAACACACAATGCCGTCCAGCCCGGCTTCCTGCGCCAATGCCGCCAGTCGGGCGACCTGAAGGTCTGCGCTGTCGGACACACCGACGCGGTTAAGGTCATGGTCGTCGAGGCTGGTCAAAACGGTAACGGCGACAACTTTGGTATGGGCACCGGCTGCCGCCTTGGCATCTTCCATCATCGCGCGGCCACCGGCGGCATGGATGGTGACAATCGCGGGTTCCAACGTGTTAATCGCCTGCATCGCCTTGGCGACGGTATTGGGAATGTCGTGCAATTTCAGATCAAGAAAGATCGGCAGGCCAAGCTTTTGCACTTCGTGCACGCCATGATGTCCGTTGGCACAGAAAAATTCGAGGCCAAGCTTAATCCCGCCGACTTGGTCTTTAATGCGCCGTGTTAATTCCAGCGCGTCATCCAGATAGGGCGTGTCGATTGCGACGAAAATCGGGTTGGTCATATCATGTCCACAGCGGCGTAGGCAGGGGGAGGGGACACTGGAGGCGGTGGCGGCACTGCCGAGCCGCGCTGGTTTGCCTCAAGCGTCATGATGCGCCTTTTCATGCGCCACACCTGCGTAAGGTGAAGGAAATACAGCGGTAAAAAACCAAGCAGAAACGCCGCAATGACCAACGCCGGCAATTTGGTGTCTAGGCGAAGGCCACCCCATAGGCTGACCGAAACTGGCACCCAATTGTTGGTCGCAAACACGATAAGCCCGATAATGATCGTTACCCAAATGAGCATCTTCAAAAATCGCATCGGTCCGCAGCTCCTTCTTGTCTCGCCACCTTATGACAAGATTTTGCCTTTGGGTAGCGCTATCCACCAACCTATGCCGCCGCACATTCTTGCGGCGGCCAAGACTTAGCCAAATACGCGTTCGAAAATGGTGTCGATATGTTTAAAGTGATAATCAAGATTGAAGCGGTCTTCGATTTCTTCGGCGGACATTTTTGCACGCACATCCGCGTCGGCCTTCAAAAGCTCCATGAGCGATTCTGCGCCGTCGGATTCCCAAACCTTCATCGCGTTGCGTTGAACGATGCGGTAGCTGTCCTCGCGGCTGATACCAGCCTGCGTGAGCGCCAATAGCACGCGCTGGGAATGGACAAGGCCGCCCATGCGGTCGAGATTCTTCTGCATCCGTTCAGGATAAATGAGGAGCTTATCAATCACGCCCGTCAGTCGGCCAAGCGCGAAATCGAGTGTGATTGTCGCATCTGGCCCGATATAGCGTTCAACACTTGAGTGGCTGATGTCGCGTTCATGCCACAAAGCGACATTTTCCAGAGCAGGCGTCACATAGCCGCGCACCATACGGGCAAGGCCAGTCAGGTTTTCGGTCAGCACCGGGTTGCGCTTGTGCGGCATGGCGGAGCTGCCCTTTTGACCTGGCGAGAAATATTCCTCTGCCTCAAGCACTTCGGTGCGCTGCAAATGGCGCACTTCAGTCGCGAGGCGTTCAATGGACGATGCGATAACGCCCAGCGTTGCGAAATACATGGCGTGGCGGTCACGCGGAATGACCTGTGTGGATACAGGCTCAACCGCAAGGCCAAGCTTTGCCGCAACATGCGCTTCCACGCCCGGATCGATATTTGCAAAGGTACCGACTGCGCCTGAAATGGCGCATGTCGCGATTTCAGCGCGGGCGGCCACAAGGCGTTCACGGCCACGTGCGAACTCGGCATAGGCTTGCGCAAGCTTCATACCGAAGGTGACGGGTTCGGCATGAATGCCGTGGCTGCGGCCAATCGTCGGCGTAAATTTGTGCTCCATGGCGCGCTTCTTAATCGCAGCAAGCAAAGCATCCATGTCCGCGAGCAAAAGATCGGTCGCTTGCGTGAGCTGAACCGCCAAGCAGGTGTCGAGCACATCGGAGGATGTCATCCCCTGATGCATGAAACGGGCTTCGTCGCCCACTTGCTCTGCGACCCATGTCAGGAACGCGATGACATCATGCTTTGTGACAGCCTCAATCGCGTCAATGGCTGCAACATCGATAGCTGGATTGGTGTCCCACCATTTCCAAAGCGCTTGCGCGGCAGAGGCAGGAACAACGCCGCGTTCGGCAAGCGCATCGGTGGCATGTGCCTCAATTTCGAACCAAATGCGAAAGCGGTTTTCAGGCTCCCAAATCTTCACCATGTCGGGGCGGGAATAACGTGGGATCATGTTGGTCGCTTTCTGCTGCTATCGGGAGTCGTCGCCCCGTTAGCAGGCAGACCGCAAGGCGTCAAAAATGGCGCGCCTGAAGCGCACAAAAAAGAAGGGCGCGGGTTTTACGCCGCGCCCTTGCTTCTCAAAAAGTCGTCAATTTAGAAGTCGATAGAGACACGACCATAGACAAACCGGCCACTGAACCCGAATGGCGACTGCGAGCTGTAAGGCAGGAATGAGTTGTTAAAGCCATAGCTCACCCCATCAACCGTTCCGAATGGAAGACGATCTGGATACACATCCAGCACGTTGTTCGCGCCAAATGCAATTGAGACGGACTCAACGGGTTTGAAGCGGAACTCAAGGTCGGTAATCCACTTTGGCGATAGGAATATATCGCCTGGGACGTCACCTGGAGCGAGCGCAATGTTGTTATTGTTTGCTGATGTCGAGAAGCCGCTTGGCAAGAACACTTCGCCGTAACGGTTCGTGCGCAGCGTCATGCCAAGATTGTTATAATCCCAATCGAGCGTGGCGTTCAGCTTGTTCTTAGGCTGTCCGTCGGTCAGGCGATAGCTTTCCTGCCGTGCGAACAAACGCTGTGCTGTGAAGCCCGAAAATACGCGGCGGTCGGTAATTTTGGTATTGTTCAAATTATACCCGACGCTGACACGGAATTTGCCAAGGCCGAATTCTGGCACGCGGTAGCTAGCAACGATATCAAGACCTGTTGTGCGGGTATCAATACCGTTGATGAAAAAGCGCGCCGAACTTACGCCCGTCACACCGGCTGACGTCAGCAACGCCAGAACGTCCGTTCCTTGCAGGTTTTCGGTCAAAGTGATGCGGTCGTTAATTTTGATATTATAGTAATCCGCAGTGATGCTGAGCCCGCTAATCGGCGTAAATGTAACGCCGCCGCCAATGTTAACCGATTTTTCTGGCGTGAGTGGCTGTGCACCCAACGCAACAGCCACAGGCGATGAAACCGGGAATGTCCCAACCTCGATAAGCACGCCACCGACGTTGTTGGTCGATGTGGTTGCGAATGACTGCTGGGCAAGGCTTGGTGCGCGGAAGCCGGTTGAAATTGAACCGCGCAGGGCTACGCCATCAACAACTTCATATCGTGCTGCGGCTTTACCATTGACGGTATCGCCAAAGTCACTGAAATGTTCGTAGCGTCCCGCCAATTGTACCGTGAAGCTGTCCGATAGATCGGCGTCGAGTTCGATATAACCAGCAAAGCTATCCCGCGAAACGTCTGTCGCGTTTGCAGGGCGGAAGCCCGGAAACACCTGCGCGCCACCGGCGGCGTTAAACGGCGCAGCCGAGAAGGGCCCATTTACGTAGCTCTGCAGCTCACCTGGGACGATTTTGTAGTTTTCGTTGCGATATTCGCCGCCGACGGCAAGCGATACGCTTTGGCCAATGCCGATGTCCAAATCGCGGCGCATATCAAGGTTGATCGACGTCTGGCCTGAACGCAGGCCGCCAGCGTCAAAACGCCGCGCACTTGCGGCGCCACCCAAGGACGTGTTGACCGTATTTTCGATGTCATAATCCAGACGGTTGGACCCATAGACTACCGAAAGGTCGTAATCCCATCCGCTCATGGCGCCACGAAGCCCCGCTGCGGCCGAGATGTCGACGATTTCGCTGGCGATAAGCGGAAGGAAACCGTCCGCGTAAATGGGCACAAATGTCGTCGTGGACGCAGACCAGTCGCGGTTGCGAACGTCCGACGAGCGGCGGTAGAAACCAGCGCCGTTGCCGTCACGAATGCCATAGCTGCCGAAGGTATAGAATTCTGCTGAGTCAGAGAATTCAAATCCAGCGTTGACGAAGAAGTTGAGATCCTTCGACACGCCGTCACCGTAACGGTGCGCATAACGGTTGAAGGTTGCTTCGCGCGGATCGCCTGCGTTGAAATAATTGCGGCGGATGTCCGGGCCCGAACGGTTGGTCGGCGAACGGTCCTTATATTCAGCCGTGAGGTTCACATAGCCGCTGTCGCCCAAGGGTAGGCCAAAGTTTGATGCGAAGGTGTATGTGTCACCATCGCGGCGTTTGCGGTCTTCACCGGTGTAGGTGATGACGGGGTTGTCCGTCAGGCCAGTGGTCAAGGAAACGGTATCAACCTGACCGACATCTTCCATCTCGGTAACATATTTGCCGAACGTTGCCTGCGCACGGCCGCCAATGCCCTTTTTAAGCTGAATGTTGATAACACCCGCAATTGCATCGGAACCATATTGCGACGCAGCGCCGTCACGAAGAACTTCGAGGCGTTCAATGGCGAGCGGCGGTATGGTGTTCAAATCGACCGCGGTGGATCCGCGACCTACCGAACCGTTGAGGTTGACCAACGCAGACTGGTGACGACGTTTGCCGTTGACGAGCACGAGCACTTGGTCTGGCGCAAGTCCGCGCAAGGTCGCCGGACGAAGCGAGTCGGTGCCATCGGTCAAGGACGGCTGCGGAAAGTTGAATGAGGGAACAAGCTGGTTCAGCAACTTGTTGGTTTCGGTTGTGCCGCTGTTCAGCAGTTCATCGCCGGAGATGACATCGACGGGCACTGTACTGTCGGCAACGGTGCGGTCGGTCCGGCGTGTACCGGTCACGATAATGGCATCTATACCGGTCGCCTCTTCGGCCTCCGTTGCCTGCGCAGATGTACCCTGCTGTGCAAAGGCCGGATTGGCTGCTGCCACGAAGAGCGCGGTGGACGAGACCGTCACTGCAAGTGCAGAGATTAATTTATTGGTTTTCATGATCATTCCCCGTTTTGTAGGTATATTTCGACTTACGTAGATGAAGCTGGCACTTTGTTACGCCAAATTCTAGCAAACTCGCGATTTATTACAATTTTGCGCCGGAAATGTGTCTTTATTGCAACGCAACATATGTGCCGAGCGCATTAAGCTGTGGATTGCTGAAATCGTTGCTTTGCGACGTCGCGTTCGCTCGCTATCGGGTCAGTTATGTCTGACATAGTTGATGCTCCAGCAGAAGATCCATTTGACGCGATAGTCGATGCGCCGTTTGATGCGGCTTTGTCGGAACGCTATCTGATCTACGCGATGTCAACAATCACCGCGCGGTCGCTTCCTGATCTGCGCGACGGGTTGAAGCCGGTACACCGGCGTCTGTTATGGGCAATGCGTTTGCTCAAGCTTGATCCCGCAAGTGGGTATAAGAAATGTGCCCGTGTTGTCGGCGATGTTATCGGTAAATATCACCCGCATGGCGACCAGTCCGTATATGACGCGATGGTCCGGCTCGCGCAGACTTTTTCGCTGCGTTATCCGCTGGTGGACGGGCAGGGCAACTTTGGCAACATCGACGGCGATAATGCGGCTGCGTATCGATATACCGAAGCGCGTCTGACGCGCACAGCGATTGAGCTCATGAACGGGCTTGATGAGAACGCGACGGACTTTCGCCCTACCTACAATGGTGAAGACGAAGAGCCCGAGGTTATGCCCGGTCTGTTCCCCAATTTGCTGGCCAATGGTGCAAGCGGCATCGCCGTCGGCATGGCGACGAGCATTCCGTCGCATAATGCGGCCGAGATTATCGATGCCGCCATGCTACTGATTGATGAGCCACAGGCGCGTCACGAACAGTTGATGGAAATCGTCAAAGGCCCAGATTTTGCAACGGGCGGCGTGCTGGTAGACAGCCCTGCGGTC
>CAZCXQ010000107.1:0-6863 GCA_964502655.1 uncultured Sphingorhabdus sp. | reverse complement strand
GCAAGCAACAGTACCGGCCACCACACAGTCGGAATAACCTGCTCCCCCGCGACAATCGACGCGGAAAGCAAGATGACCGCCGCAACAGCGCTTGCCATGCCCAGTGCGCCCCAGCTTTCCGTATTCTGCCGCACGCGCATCATCAGCACCAGATACACCGTGTATGTAAGGCCCGCACCCAGCGATAAAATATCGCCCTGGAAATGCAGCGGGGACAGATCAAGGCTTTGCCCCATTAAAAGTGCAGCGCCCACAAATGCAAAAAGCACCGCCGCGCTTTCCCATTTGCTGGGCATTTTGCGTGCGACAAATATCCCGTAAACCACAAGGATCAGGCTGGCGCAGTTCGCAAATAATGTCGCATTGGCCATTTTCGTTTGGAAAATGCCAATATGCCACAAGATGATATCAACACCGAAAAACAGCCCTGCAATTGTCGCAAGCCAGATTGTTGATTTGCCAAGCGCCGAGAAACGAAAACCAAATCGATATCCGACAAAAAACAAAAATGGCGTCGCCAGCGCCAGTCGCCAGAATCCGGTCGCAATGGGTCCGCTGTCGGCAAAACGCACCAGCAATGGCCCAAAAGCGATCGCAATATTTCCCGCCAGCAATGCCGCAAAGGCAAGCAAGCTGGGTGGTTGCTGATGTAAAATCTTTTGCGACATAAACCCCCGTTGCATTTTGCAACTTTCATCCGCATCTTGGCTGCAAAGAAACGCTTAATGACAGGATATTACATGACTGCAACTTTGTTTGATCCGATTCAACTCGGCGCCATCACCGCGCCCAACCGAGTCCTCATGGCGCCGCTAACCCGCGGCCGCAGTGAGGAAGGGCATGTTCCCATGTCGGATTTGAAGGCGGAATATTACAGCCAGCGCAGCACTGCTGGCCTGATTATCGCTGAAGCAACGGGCATTAGCCAAGAAGGCCTTGGATGGCCGTCAGCGCCCGGTATCTGGTCAGATGCACAGGTGGAGGCGTGGAAGCCAGTGACGGAAGCCGTACACAAGGCCGATGGACGGATCATATTGCAGCTGTGGCACATGGGGCGGCTTGTCCACCCAGACTTCTTGGGCGGTGCACAGCCTGTGTCCGCATCTGCAACAACTGCGCCGGGTTATGCGCACACCGCAGAGGGCAAAAAAGAATATACCGAAGCGCGCGCACTTGAGGCTTCGGAAATTCCGCGCATTATATCGGATTATGTCAACGCTGCGAAAAACGCGATGGCCGCTGGCTTTGACGGCGTTCAGATTCACGCGGCCAATGGCTATTTGATTGACCAGTTTCTGCGCGACAACACCAATTTGCGCACCGATGAATATGGCGGTGCAATCGAAAACCGTATCCGCCTGTTGCGCGAAGTCACGCAAGCGGTCGTCGACGCCATTGGTTCGGAACGCACCTCTGTACGGCTGTCGCCCAACGGCGAAACACAGGGTGCGAATGATAGCAATCCCGTGCCGTTGTTCACCGCTGCCGCTGCTGCATTGCAAGATATCGGCATCGCCTTTTTGGAACTGCGCGAAGTGAAGCCTTATGGCAATTTCGGGCAGACCGATGTGCCACGCATTTCCCCTGAAATCCGCAAAATATTCAAAGGCCCGTTGGTGCTGAACCAGGAATATACGCGCGCGCTGGCGGACGAAGATCTGGCATCTGGCTTGGCTGACGCAATCAGCTTTGGCCGTCCCTATATCAGCAACCCTGATCTGGTTGAACGCCTGCGGTCCGGGGCTGAACTGACCCCTGACAATTTCAAGACATGGTACGCACCCGGCGCCGAAGGATATACCGACTATCCGTTCTTGGAAACGGCGGACGCATAAAAGATGATCGAAGCGGGGCTTGGCATATATGCAATAGCCATCCCCGTTTTGCTGCTTTTTGTGCTGGCCGGTGCAGAATATATCTGGCCACGCCGTCCATTGGTCTTGGGCCGCTATCCGCGATGGCGGACGCATGCTTTATTCTTCGTAACCAACGCAGTTGTCGGCAGGCTCCTTTCGTTTTTCGTCGTTATCGGCGTGGCAGCGACATGGGCGGACGCCCACCGCTTCGGAATGCTGCAATTCTTAAATTGGCCCGTCTGGGCTGAAGCCCTGATGGCGTTTGTTGTTCTCGATTTCGCCGTCTGGCTGCAACATTTTGCGATGCACCGGTTCGCATTTTTCTGGCCTATGCATGCGGTACATCACAGCGACCGCGATCTTGATGTCACCACCGCGCTGCGCTTTCATCCGTTCGAATTGATTGTGTCGACATTCTATAAATCCGCAATCGTCGCTTTGTTGGGCGTACCGCTTGCCGTGGCGCTGGCATTTGAATTATGGCTCAACGCAAATGCGCTGTTCAATCACAGCAACATCCGCCTGCCCAAAAAGATCGACCAGATATTGCGCATATTTTTTGTAACACCCGACATGCATCTGGTGCACCACAGCGTGGTTGTTGCCGAACAAAAAAGTAATTTCGGTTTTGCTTTGTCGATATGGGACCGATTGTTCGGGACCTATTGTGCAGAATCCATGGTCGGCGCCGAACATCAGAAAATCGGTCTATCCCAATTCGACGACCAGCGGCCATCTGCATTTGTCTGGAGCATGAAGCAGCCCATGACGTAGCGTCATTCTGTGGCCGCTTCGCGGCACTTGACCTACCCGATTTTCCAACGCATTTTTGGCTTTGGGGGAGAATATATCATGGCAAAATTGCGCAACATCATTTTGGGCACCGTGGCTGTTGTTGCGGTCGGCGCCGGACTGACCTACGGTTGGCAGCAATATCGCGAAAAAAGCATCATGGATGACTCGCGTACCGCGCAAGCAGCATCCGATAGCGAAGTGACCTCGGGTCCCGCTGATAAGCTGTTATGGGGCGACACCCATTTGCATACGGCAAATTCCATCGACGCCTTTGGTTTTGGCGTAAAATTGGGACCAGAAGATGCGCTGCGCTTTGCACGCGGTGAAGAAGTCACCTCAACCGGCGGGCTGAAGGCAAAGCTGGAACGTCCACTCGACTTTTTGGTGATCGCAGATCACTCCGGCGGCTTGGGCGCGACCAAAGCATTATATGACGCACCCGGCTTTCTTGTCCGCTACCATACCCTGAAACGCTGGCATGAAGAAATGCACAAGGGCCCAGAAGGCATGCAGCGCGTTACGGGGGAGCTGATCGATCTGGCTGGCCGCAATGCATTGCCAGCCGCCCTGACGAACCCTGTAAAGCAGAAGAAAACGTCGACGAGCATCTGGACAGGCCACAGCTCGCTCGTCGAGCGGTATAATGAACCGGGCAAGTTCACCGCCTTCATGGGCTTTGAATATACGTTGATGCCCAGTGGCAACAATTTGCACCGCGTCGTCATGTTCCGCGATGGCAAAAGCCGGACCGACAAGGTTCTCCCTTATGATCCCGGGCAAGGCGACACACCTGTCAGCCAGCTGTGGGACTATATGGACAATTATGAAAAGGTCACGGGCGGCAAGGTGTTGGCCATTCCGCACAACAGCAACCTTTCCAATGGCCTGATGTTTGAATTGGTTGGTCCCAATGGCGGACCAATGACCGCGGCATATGCCCGGCGGCGCGCAGCGCGCGAACCGGTGGCTGAAATCACCCAGATTAAGGGTGATAGCGAGTCGCATCCATTCCTGTCGCCAAATGACGAATTTGCCGGCTTTGGTACGGCAGGTTGGGACACCGGCAACCTGACCATGCAGATAAAAAAGAAAAATCAGGATTATGCCGGCGAATATATTCGTGAAGCGTTGAAACGCGGGCTTGCGATTGAAGCGCGCACGGGCGTGAACCCCTATAAATTTGGCGTAATCGGTTCAACCGACAGCCATACCGGGCTTGCGACCGCCGATGAGAATAATTTCTTCGGCAAACATTCGGGCGTTGAACCAAGCCGCAAACGCGCCAGCGAGCCCCAAAATCTGGGCACCCGCGAAGGCCGTATGGGGTGGCATTATCTCGCCGGTGGATATGCCGCAGTGTGGGCCACGGCCAACACGCGCGCGGCGATTTTCGATGCCATGATGCGGCGTGAGGTTTATGCCACAACGGGACCGCGCATTACATTGCGCTTCTTCGGCGGTTGGGACTTTACCGAAAACGAGTTCACGCGCGACTGGGTTAAAGCTGGCTATGCGCGCGGTGTGCCGATGGGCGCGGATTTGAAGCCCGGCCGCGGCGCGCCGAAATTCATGATTTCTGCACTCAAAGATCCGATGGGTGCCAATCTTGATCGGGTACAGGTCGTCAAAGGCTGGGTAAACGCATCGGGCGCGCTTCAAGAAAAAGTCTTCGATGTTGTCTGGTCGGACGCCGACAAGCGCACCAAAGGCGCAAATGGCAAGCTGACGCCCGTCGGTGACACCGTCAATATCGCGAAGGCCAGTTACACCAACAGCATTGGTGACCCCGAACTGCGGACGATATGGACGGATCCCGAGTTTAACCCTTCCATCCGCGCCTTTTATTATGTGCGCGTCATTGAAATTCCGACACCGCGATGGGTGTTGTTCGACGCCTTGCGCTACGGGGCAAAGCTGCTGCCCGGTACCGAGTTGAAGGCGCAAGAACGGGCCTATTCTTCGCCGATCTGGTTTAATCCGAAGAAGAGCTAAGCTAGGCCTTCTTTACTCGGCTTCGATTTCCGCAAGGATCGGGTCAGGATCGGCAATCCCCATCAGGCGGCGCATGGCGAGGCGTGCCAACCGTTGCGTTTCGGTTTTGCGTCGCGCGGTGGCCAATGGGACGAGCGCCGCCGGACGGGCTATTTCGGCGTCATATGCATCGGCGATTATCAGCCCGGCCCGTTCGGGCATGAATGCATCTCCATGCAACGGTCCGATATCAAACCCTGCGGGCACTGCCCAAAAAAAGCGGTCGCAATATTCGAGATATTCAGGCCATTTCTGGTCACCCAAAAGATCGGCGCGTGAACATTTGATTTCGACGATGATGATTTCGCCTTTGGTCGTCAGCCCCATAAGGTCTGCGCGCCGGCCGTTGCGAAGGCTTACCTCCGATTGAACCATAATCTGGTTGCGCAGAAACAGCCGTGATGTTCCGCGGGCAACCGATGGGGCCCCAATCGGCAATATTGAAGTGTGTGCGTCCATCGCACACGAATAGAACGAAAGAAGAACAAAATAAAGGCCCCATTTCGGGGCCCTTATTGTCAGCTTTCATCGTCGTTTAACGATAGAAAATATGATTATCGACGCTGCCAAGGCGCGTTAAGCGCCAGCCCGGCGACACATGCCGCGCATGAAAGTATAAAGCGCCCTCAACGGGGCTTGCCCAACGGTCGTCCAGCGCGATCTTGCTGATCGCGACAGCGTTCCGCCAATGCGCGCTGCCAATGGATATTGGTGGCATGTCGCCGCCCCGTACAAAGGAAAATTGGCTTTTCTGGAAAACCACACCGCATAATGTGGTGGGAAAACGACCGGACTTGGCTCGTGCCATCACGACACGCGCAACGGCAAGCTGTCCGGTAAGGGATTCACCCTTTGATTCGAAATACACCGCGCTCGCGAGGCAGCGTTGTTCATCGCTCAGCGACTCGTCGGTGTCTTGTTGGCGCACGAGGTCGGATAGCGACGAAGCCGCAATGGCTTCATTATCGTCGATATTCGAAGGTTCGCCGATGCCTGGTGTGAAAATGATGTCGCCATTGTCGGCGAGGGTCGCAGTAACCTTACCACTTTTTGCCAAGTCTGCTTGGACCTGATCAGCGGAGATTTGCGCAGCGTCCACTGATATGGTGGTCGCGTTTAAGGCAGTGCTTTGGGTATTCCCAAAAGCGAAACCGGCATCTGCAGTAATGACCGCTGAAGCCAGGGTAAACGTCACGGCCGCAACAGAAGCAGCCCGAAAAAATTTCAACATTAAACGTACAATAAAGCGGCAACAACAGCGGACGAAATGCTATATATATGTTTTTATTCGTCTTTTGTTGCGTCCGACTCGCGTGTTTGTCTGGTCACCCCAATTGCGTTCCCGGTCGACAACCTTCGCTACTCGATGTCCGCGCATTTATGATGCGCCGCAGCAAAGTCAATTAAACGCAGACAAGAGTCCGTCCAACCGTGCAGCGGATGCGACATCCAGTTCAAAAACCCACAAATCTGGGTCGCGGGCGCAGCGTTTTTGCCAATAATTTTGGATGGCAGCATCACCTGTTTCCGCCAAATCAACGCCCAAATCAACGATATGCCAGGCGGTTTTGCCGTCCAATGACGGATATCGGTCATACAAACGCGCCTCTGCGCCGCGGATCTGCCCAATGAGCAGAATAGCGCCTGAGATGGCGTCGCCCTTTTTCAAAACTGTCACAAAGCCGCCATCAGCCTCTGCCAATCGCTTCATGGCAGAAATCTGCACATCCGTTGCAAGCCGCGGTTCAATCAAGCAGCGTCGCGCTCTTCGGACAGGGTCAACACAGCAAACATGGCCGAAGAATCGGCCGCACCGCGCAGCTGGGCGCGAATTTTCTCGTCACGAAACAATCGGGAAACTTCCGCCAATGCGCGCAAATGCGACGCACCGTCTTGTGCAGGTGAAATCAGCGCGCAGACAAGGTCTACGGGCTCATCATCCACCGCATCATAGGGCACGGGCTTTGAAAGCCGGGCAAATACGGCAACGGGCATATCAATGCCCGACACCTTGCAATGGGGAATGGCGGTACCACCACCAAAACCCGTCGGGCCAAGTCGCTCACGCTCCACCATGCCTTCAAGCACCGCATGGGAATCGAGAAAATAATTTTCGGCTGCAATCACCGATAGGCGCGCAAGCAGGTCGGATTTGCCCGAACATACCATGTTAGCAGCAAC
>CAZCXQ010000106.1:0-6949 GCA_964502655.1 uncultured Sphingorhabdus sp. | reverse complement strand
ATCGGCAGATTTGGGATCGAGGCCAGCGAGCGGGTACAGAATATCCCGTTCAAACGCCAAGCGTTCCTGCGCCGGAAAGGCCAGATCTATGCCATAATTTGCGCTACCTTCGGAAAGGACGCTGGTCGGGCTGTAGAGCGGATTGACCTCATATTCGCTCCACCCTTTTGCACGCGCAAGCCGCTGTTCGACCATCAGGTTCAAAACATGGTGGCCGGGATAGCCTTCATGACAGCCCAAATCGACCGCGCGGCTGACACGGATCGGCAGGTCGATGTTAATCTGGATCAGGCTTTTGTAATTGCCCTTATAATAATTGTAACCGGACCAGGTTTTTCCCGTCACAAATTCCATATCAAAGCTTTCGCCCACGGGCAGCGCGATGTGCTGCGCGGTGCGGCGTTTGCATTCGGCGATTGCAGCGTCAAAGACAGGTTGCAGGCGATCTTTGGGAATGGTGTACCGCTCGTTAAACGCATCAACCCGCGCCGCCAGTGGCCCCGTGCCGGGAATGAGCGTATCAAGCCCGCTTAAAATGGCGTCATAATGTTCGAGCGTCATAAGCACAGGGACGGTCTCAAACTGCCCGTCCGCTTCATCATTAAACGAAAATTTGCGGCCCTGAAGCAACTGCAGTCTGGTGTCTGCAGCCACGAGCATACCCCGCAACGCCAAGGCGCGGCGGCGGTCGGCATCATCCTTGATGGTCGGCAGGCTTGCATCAATAGCAGCCGTCAGCTTGCGGGCCTCAGCAATAAGATCGCCGAGTGAACGCGGACTGGCTTTCGCCGCTGCCTGCAACGATTCAGGCCCATAATATGCATCGACATATTCGGCCTCATGCGTTCCAGCCTCAAGCGTGAGGCGGACATAATCTTGCGAAATGCTGGCTAAAGAACGCGCCGGAGCTGCCGTCGCAGAACGTGCCGCAACGGGAAGCGAGGTGCAGACCGAAGCCAGCAACGCGGCCGTGATAATGGGATAGAAAGCCTTCATATTGCGTCTCCCGTTATTTGGTTGTGGCGCGCGGCAAAGCGCAAAATGAGATAGCCCGAAATTGCAGAAACCAACGAGCCCATCAAAACGCCAATTTTGACCGCGTCGGATTGTTCCGGCCCGACAAAAGCAAGGCCGCCGATAAACAGGCTCATCGTGAAACCTATCCCGCACAGCAACGCGACGCCATAGACATGCACCCAGCTGGCGTCCTTTGGGCGGGCAGCAATTCCGAATGTCACGGAAAGCCAGACGCTTGCGAAAATGCCGATTTGCTTGCCCACAAACAGCCCCATGGCAATGCCAAGCGGAAGCGGCGCCGCCAGCGCCGCAACACTTGTGCCCGCAAGCGAAACGCCCGCATTGGCAAAGCCAAAAATAGGCACAATGAAAAACGCGACGGGCTTCACCAACGCATGTTCAAGCCGGTGCAACGCCGAATCTTCGGCATCGGGCGCTGCGATTGTCCGGTGAAACGGAATGGCAAATGCAGCCATCACCCCGGCAATCGTGGCATGAACGCCAGACAGCAATGTCGCATACCATAACAACGCCGCAAGGATGAGGTAGGGCCAAAGCACATGCACCCGAAAACGATTGAGCGCCATCATCGACAGCCAGATGGCTCCTGCTGCGGCTAACGCCATGATGTTCAGTTCCGCGGTGTAGAAAAGCGCAATGATGGCGACCGCGCCCATATCATCGACAATTGCCACCGTGGTTAAAAACAGTTTCAAAGACGCAGGGGCGCGGCTGCCCAATAATGCCAGCACGCCTATGGCAAACGCAATATCGGTGGCAGCCGGTATCGCCCAGCCGCGATGCAGATCTGGATCGCCGCCCGCCACGCCCAGATAGATCAGCGCAGGAACGACCATGCCCGCCGCGGCGGCAATGATGGGAAGACGCCGATCATTCCATGTTGAAAGATGGCCGTCGACAAATTCGCGCTTAATCTCCAGCCCGACCAACAGGAAAAATATCGCCATCAGCCCGTCATTTATCCAGAGATGCACGGTCATCGGACCAAGTTTTGGCGTGAGTTCGGGCCCAATCACCGCGTGCACGAAATGGGCATAGCTATCGGCAAAAGGCGAATTGGCGACAAGCAGCGCCAAAGCTGCTGCAGCCATCAGTAAAATGCCGCCGGCCGCTTCGCTGGAAAGGAACGCGCGCAATGCGGATTGGTTGGGTCGCTTTTGGGGCGTTTCAGTCATCGTCCAGCTATATGCCCGCCCGCATAATTGATAGCAAGCACAGCACAAAACATTGAGCAAATCCCTTGCCTTCGCGGTTTCGGTTGGTCTAGAAATATCCAAAAGGGTAGCAAATATGGCCAATATGGCATCATTACATCAAGCTATTGTATCCGCGGATACCGATCCGATGGCGGATGAATCGGTTGAGCTGACCGAAGGTCAAAAAGCGTGCCTCAGGTTGGTCGATGACCACCTGACGTCCAAAGAAATCGGCCGTTTTCTGGGAATTTCACACTTCACTGTCGATCAAAGGTTGGACGCGGCGCGGCGCAAGTTGAACGCCGCAACGCGCAAGGATGCCGCGAAAATTTTTGCTGCCATTGAACAACGTACCATATCCGAGCCATTCGTATACGAAACGCGAGACCTTGAGCGACCGCAATATGCCGTTAGCCAGAACGCGTCACCGAACAGGGTGGGACGGATGGTGGCAGAAATTTCTGCGCGCGTTTCTGTTCCGCCCATCGGTGGCGAAAGACACAATTTATCCCCAAAGGATATCGTGGTTCAATCGCTGAATATTGCATTTTTCAGCACAGTGGCGTTTGCATTTGTTGTTGCTGTTTTGACGGGTACGTTTCGACTGTTTCAATAAACGTCCTTCGCTGACTGAAGCTGAATTCAGAACTAGAGGGAGACAGTTTATGGTGAATTTCGAACATGAGACCGCCCGCCAATTGGCATCTGACATCCGGTCGACCCACCAATCGATAGATAACGCACTGGCGGACTTAGCCAGCCTTACATTTTCGGTCATTGATGTCTGCCGAAATTCAGACGCACCGCCTGCGCATACACAGGCTGCGATTGAAGGCGTAGCCAACGGACTGACCATGATGGTCGATGCCCGCAAGGGCTTTGTAAACGCGCACCGCAAAATTGTCGTCGCGCAACGCGACAGCAATCTTCAAGAAATCAACTTCGGCTGCGTTGGCCCCGGACCACTTACCCAACCATCGGGTCTTCGGGTCGTCAACGGCTGATGTTGTGCGCCCTTGCCCGGACGCGGGCTATATTCTGAGGACGGGCAAGGGATGGATATCCTCCAATCAGCTTTCATTTTCGCGCTTGTGCTGTGCACGCTTTATGCGAGCATTAATGGCGGACGTACCGGCAGGGCTGGCGCAGCCATATTCATCGTTGCGACTATATTGAGCGCAGCCGCCGCAACGATGAACCCAAGTTGGGCAACGACATCTTATGGTCTGTTCGTGGTGGACGGAGGCTGCTTGATTGCACTCATTGCGCTCGCGATGAACAGCAGCCGTTATTGGCCGATATGGGCGATGGGATTTCAAACCGTGGCCGTCGCGACGCATATGGCGACATTTTGGCTTCCCGAGTTGGTCCCGAAATCCTATCAGGCATTATTATCCTTTTGGGCGATACCGATCCTTTGGGTGATGGTTGTGGGCACGCGCAAAGACCGCCAATATGAGCGCGGCAAAGTCCAACTCGCCTGACACAATCTATTTCCGGAATACTGCATATCAAAACGGCGCGACAACGATCGCAGCCGGTTGAGGGGTCGCACCTGTGCCTAACTGGATTTTCCCAATCGCCGAAACGGCGCAGCGTGAACTGTTTATGTTCAGCGCAATCTGGCTGTTGATTGGCGCAATTGACGATCTGTGCGTCGATGCCATCTGGGCAGGCCGGCGGCTGTACCGAAAGATTGCCTTTTATTGGGACAAGCCGCCGATGACGGTGGATGAACTGCCGGCAAAGTCGGGGCCCGGGCTGATTGCAGTGCTGATACCGGCATGGGGCGAGGCAGCCGTTATCGGCGCGATGCTGGACAACTGCACACGCAGCTGGGCCGACAGCGGATGCGACCACCGAATATATGTTGGCTGCTACCCGAATGACCCGCAAACATCGGCCGCAGTCATTCAGGCCGCAAAGCACAACCCGGTTATCAGGCTGGTGCTGGTCGACCATATCGGCCCCACCACCAAAGCCGATTGCCTCAACCGCCTGTGGAAGGCGTTGCTCGCCGATGAAATCGCTGGCGGCTACAAAGCGAAGGCCATTGTCCTGCATGACGCCGAAGACGCCGTCCACGCGGATGAGCTTCGGGTGTTCGATCGGCTGGTCACCATAGGCGGCGCGGTGCAACTGCCGGTCATTCCCGTGCGGACAAAAAGTTCGCGATGGATCAGCGGGCATTATTGCGACGAATTTGCCGAAGCCCATGGCAAGAATATGGTCGTGCGCGAGGCGATTGGCGCGCGATTGCCGCTTGCTGGCGTGGCTTGCGCGATTGAACGCAACCTCATGGGTCGGATCGCCGTTATGAACGGTGGCGATCCCTTTGACGCGAACAGCCTGACCGAGGATTATGAGCTGGGCATGCGTATTGGGGCTGCCGGCGGACGCACCATCATGGCGCGGATTTTGGACAGCCAGGGAAGGCTAATAGGGACCAGAGCCTATTTTCCTGATACGCTCACCAGTTCTGTCCGCCAAAAAACCCGTTGGCTGACGGGCATTGCGCTTGCCGGTTGGGACAGGCTGGGGTGGAACGGCAATCTCGCGCAGAAATGGATGTTGCTGCAGGATCGCCGGTCGATACTCGCCGCGATCGTGGTGAGTGCGGCCTATGCCTGCATCTTTCTGACGGCGATTTTGACCGTGGCTGAAGTACAGGGCACGTACCAGCAAAAACCGTTCGCGCCGATATTGGTCATTCTGCTGTCGACAAATGCTATATTCCTGTTCTGGCGGCTGCTTGTTCGGGCAAGCTTTGTCGCCGCGCTGTATGGTCCAAAAGAAGCAATGCTGTCGATCCCACGCAGCGTCATTACGAACATTATCGCGATCATGGCCACGCGGCGCGCCTGCATAAACTATGCACGGCATTGTTTCGGGGCGCCGCTGCGTTGGGACAAAACCGCCCACCATATTGTCCCTGAGTCACTGGCCCGGCCCGACTGATGCGCGGGCGCGCCTTGGCATCCATAGCTGTGTTATGTGCAACGTGGGTCACGGCTCGTGTCGCCGTGACAACCATGTATATCAGGGACGCAAACCGACCCGATCATGAAGCACATCCAAATCCGACCGGCGTTCGGCCTACCTCAGCGCTCCGGAGATCGCGGGCAATAAGCCAGCAGGATTCACCGCACGGCGTAGCGCCCCCCGCTGTGCGGCACGCCCAAAATACCGCCACAAAGACGGCACTTCAGCCAGAGGACGCTGCCCCATCTTTTTTCAGCGCAGACACGCCTGCGCGAATCTCTCCCGCCGCATTCCTGCCGATTGAGCCCGATGTCATCAGCGCAATCCCTACGCCGCGTCCAAGCGCCGAGGCTCCACCACCATTTGAGGTCTATGCCTATAGCTTTTGGCGGCACGGCAGTTCCCCCACCGGCATGCTTGGCAACGGACAATATGGCGGCAGCCAAAGTGCCGTGATCGCCGCAATCCCCATCCTACGATTCACCGGCAACCCAGGCCTATCACGTCTTTCCCTTAATGGCCGTGCTTCGGTCGCGCATGGCAGCGTGCGCGAAAGGGAGTTGGCAGCAGGGGTGCGTTGGCGCCCCGTTGCGCGCATTCCGGTGCAGGTCATTGCCGAACGTAGATTTCGCGAGGACCGGCCCGACGCATTTGCGGCCTTGGTCGCAGGGGGGCAATCTGGCGTAAAATTGCCACTTGGCTTTCGGTTCGATGGCTATGGTCAGGCAGGTTTTGTTTCGGGGCAAGGCGGCGGCCCCTTTGCCGATGTGGCGGCGCAAGCACATCGGTCCATCGCACAATCGCAACGCGCGTCTTTTGCGATTGGCGCAGGCATATGGGGCGGCGGGCAAGACAATGTCATGCGCATGGATGTCGGCCCAAATATCCGCGCAAATGTGACCGCTGGCAGCGCGGTTTTGCAGTTTGACGCAAGCTGGCGTTGGCGTGTTGCGGGCCAAGCACAGCCGGGCAATGGACCAGCGGTCACATTGTCCACCAGTTTCTAAGCACCAGCCTTTATCCTGCCGCTAAATGCCGTTAGGGTCCGTTGGTCAAACATGGATATCTATCTTCCTATCGCCAATTTGTCGGTCAATGCGCTGGTCATCATCCTGCTGGGTGGCGGCGTTGGCGTGTTGTCTGGAATGTTTGGCGTGGGCGGCGGTTTCCTGACCACGCCATTGCTTATTTTCTACGGCATCCCGCCAGCCGTTGCCGCAGCGTCCGCATCCACGCAGGTAACCGGCGCAAGCGTATCGGGCGTTTTTGCGCATATGAAACGCGGCGGCGTGGATTTCCAAATGGGCGCTGTTCTCGTGTTCGGCGGCATTTTCGGCACAGCTGCGGGCGCTGCGATCTTCGAAATATTGGAATCGCTTGGTCAGATCGATACCGTCATCAACATCCTATACGTCATCATGTTGGGCAGCATCGGCGGAATGATGGCGAAAGAAAGCCTGACCAGCGTCCGCGCGACCCGTGCCGGTAAACCCGTGCCAGCCGCGAAACGGCGGCACCATCCCTTGGTCGCCAATTTGCCGATGCGTTGGCGTTTCTACCGGTCGGGGCTGTATATTTCGCCACTCGCGCCGCTGATATTGGGTTTCATCACGGGCATTATGACCATGCTGTTGGGCGTGGGCGGCGGGTTCATCATGGTGCCCGCCATGCTCTATTTGCTTGGCATGGGCGCGCAGGTTGTGGTGGGCACATCTTTGTTCCAGATATTGTTC
>CAZCXQ010000105.1:5354-6999 GCA_964502655.1 uncultured Sphingorhabdus sp. | reverse complement strand
TCCGCGCGATGGCCTATGAAACCGAAGAATTATGGTTCGACCAATGGGATAATGGCGGGCCATGGACAACGCGGACCGATGCCGAAAAATGGAACCCTGTGAACCATGTCGCCAAATGGAAAACACCGACTTTGGTCATCCACGGCGAGAAGGATTATCGCATTCCCTATTCGCAAAGCCTGGCCGCGTTCACCGCATTGCAGCAGCAGGGCGTGGAATCGAAGCTGTTGGTATTCCCCGATGAAAACCATTGGGTGCTGAAACCAAAAAATTCGATCCAGTGGCACCAGACTGTGTTCGCATGGCTGGCCAAGCATTTGAAGGCCGCGAAGTAACGGGCGCAGCACCCGTCAACGGCGGGGTACGGCGTCATTACTGCTGCGCTTTTTATGGGCTGTTGAAGCACATGGCGTGTGGTGAGGGTTTCCCTTTCCGGTAAGGCTCGTTAAGGCACGAACCTATGACTATCGACAAGACTTTCGACCCCGCCGCAATTGAAGCAAAATGGTACGCCCATTGGGAATCCACTGGCGCGTTCCGCCCCGCACGGCCAGACGCAGAGCCCTATACCATCGTGAACCCGCCGCCAAATGTGACGGGTTCGCTGCACATTGGCCACGCGCTCGACAATACGTTGCAGGATATCCTCATTCGCCATGCGCGTTTGCAGGGCAAGGATGCACTGTGGGTGGTGGGAACCGACCATGCGGGCATCGCCACGCAAATGGTGGTCGAACGGCAATTAAACGCGCGCCAGCAAAAGCGGACCGATTTCACCCGCGACGAATTCATTGCCAAGGTGTGGGAATGGAAAGAGGAAAGCGGCGGCGAAATTACCGGCCAGCTGCGCCGGCTTGGTTGCTCGATGGATTGGGAAAATGAACGCTTCACGATGGATGAGGGCTTTTCAAAAGCCGTCATCAAAGTGTTCGTTGAATTGTATAACCAAGGCCTGCTGTACCGCGACAAGCGCCTCGTCAATTGGGATCCCGGCCTGAAAACCGCGATCTCCGATCTTGAGGTGGAAACCCGCGAAATCAACGGAAAGTTCTGGCACTTCAAATATCCGCTCGAAGATGGCAGCGGATTTATCTCGGTCGCGACGACGCGGCCCGAAACGATGCTCGCCGATATGGCGGTGGCGGTAAACCCGTCGGATGAACGTTATGCGCATCTGGTGGGCAAAAATGTCCGCCTGCCAATCACCGGCCGCTTGATCCCGATTGTCGCCGACGAACATGCCGATCCGGAACTGGGCTCGGGCGCAGTCAAGGTAACGCCTGGGCATGATTTCAATGACTTTGAAGTGGGCAAGCGCGCCGGATTCAAAGCCAGCGAGATGTTCAACATGCTCGATGGCGAAGGCCGCGTTGTGCAAACGTCGGATGGCCTCATTCCGCCAGAATATATCGGCCAATATCGCTTCGGCATCGAAGGCGAGCCAACCAATGCGCGCAAGATGGTGGTCGAGGCGATGGACGCTTTGGGCTTGCTTGAAAAGGTTGAAGACCGTGTCATTCAAACACCCTTTGGCGACCGTTCGGGCCAAGTGATTGAACCATGGTTGACCGACCAATGGTATGTCGACGCAGAAACATTGGCCAAGCCGGCAATCGAAGCGGTGCGTTCGGGCGCAATCGATATT